>JASJGS010000166.1:0-33112 GCA_033791445.1 Bacteroidales bacterium
CAGAAATAAGATCATGCCCATACTTTTCGCAAAATGGACATTTGGAATGAAGATCTTTTACCGGGTACTCTTTTTTAGTTTCAGGACAAATTGCTATTGCAGGCACTTCAACTATTTTCCATTGAGCTCTATCACAAATTGAGTTTTGAATAGCTGCCTCCATGGCAAAATCCAGAGCCTCAATTACTATTCCAGAAAGACTGCCAACTTCTATTTCAATTTCTACTACCTGGCTTGCATTGTTTTTATGAGCATGGTCAGATGCTATATCAACAATACCCATTGCAATGGAGAGTTCGTGCATTAGAAAAAATTTATGCCTAAGATATGATAAGTTTTTGAAACCTAAATTCTAATTTCCTTCCAATGAATATTTTTCATAAAATTCCACCCTATTTTAACATGAAACTACCACAATAATTACTATATTTACTGTGTAAGCAAAATAATAATCTCTTTTTTGTAAGAAAAAAATAGTATTTATTCTAAATTATTTGTTTTAATTCGTTTTCAATATATACCTTCATCTATGGAAAAGTTTGTAGCAATTACGGTTAAATGTCCAAAATGTAAAAAATCATTAATGGATCCTTATCATCCGTTTCATACAAAACCCAGCATCCAATTAAATATTGAATTGGATGGAGTTAAAGGAGTACAAAGATTATGTTCTTATTATGGATGCTATGATCAGGAAACTACCATTGATGTTCCAGATCAATCTGTATTGAAATATTCATGCCCATCCTGCAAAGAAGAACTTACAAGCACAAAGTATTGCGAAGAATGTAATTCGCCTATGGTTCCTTTATCAATGGAAAAAGGCGGTAGGATTTATGTCTGTTCAAGAAGGGGCTGTAAAGAACATTATCTTCATTTTGACAATGTATCAGACGGATTGAGAAAGCTTTATAATGAATTTGGCTATTTTTAGAGCTTTCTTTTTGCGGCAATAGCTAATTGACCCAGGGCAATCCCTCCATCATTGCAGGGTACTTTTTCATTTATATAAACTTCAAAATTGCGAGCAGCTAACTCAGTTTGCATTCTTTGAAGAATATATTTGTTTTGAAAAGTACCTCCTGAAAGCACTACTTTATTCAGGGCGATCTTCTTTCTAAGCTTTTCAGAAACCTCAAGGGCTATTTGGATTATAGTATTGTGAAATTTTGCTGAAATAGTGGACACTGGAATGGAATTCTGTAAATCATAAACAATTTCTTTGATCATTGGCTTCAATACAATAGTTTCCTTGAGTGAATAAGCATAAGATTCAGTTATATCCTCATTTATTAGTGATTCTAATCTCATTGGAGCCTCTGCATGGAATGTTGACCTTGTACACAAACCTGTCAATGCAGCTACTGCGTCGAAAAGTCGACCTGCACTTGATGTTAACGGACAGTTAATCTTTTTCTCCATCATTTGAATGACCATCTCCAGAGTATTGGGATCGACTTCTTTCATAAAAGGAAGCTTAAGGTCCAATAGTTTTCTGCCATATACACCATATAAATATGAGATGGCCATTCTCCATGGATTCATTGTGGCCTGATCTCCTCCTGGCATAGCTTGATAATCAAAAAATGTTTCTCTTTTATAAGAGTCGATATTACAAACCAAAAATTCACCACCCCAAATCTTCCCATCATCCCCATACCCTACTCCGTCAAAAGCAATTCCAATGACCGTTTCATCCAGCTGGTGCTCAGCCATAACTGAAACAATGTGAGCATGATGATGTTGTACCTGCATTATCGGTAAGTTTGTTTCCATGGCATACTTTGTGGAAAGATATTCAGGATGCATATCTGCAACAACCAACTCTGGTTCAATCCTGAATAATTTCTTATACCTGCTAATTGATTCCGAAAAAAACTCATAGGTTTCCAGGTTTTTTAAATCTCCAATATGCTGACTGAGTATTGCCTGGTTACTTTTACCCATACAAAAACAATTTACAAGCTCTGCCCCAACAGCCATAATTCCATCAACCTGAAGATCCAAAATAATAGGAGCTGGTGCGAATCCTCTTGACCGTCTTAATAGCATTTCCTTTCCAAGAACAAGCTGCAGTAAAGAATCATCCACTCTATTCTGTATTTTACGGTTATAGGTAAGTACTGCATCGCATATGGGTAAAAAAGTCTCCAGAGCTACATTATTATGTATTAAAATAGGCTCATCCGACAAATTACCACTGGTCAATACCAAAGCATCGATTTCGATATTGTCAAAAAGCAAATAATGAAAAGGCATATATGGCAACATAGCTCCTATTGTTGGAAAGTCCATACTTACATCATGTGCTAGTTTTCCTTTTGATTTTACTAGAACAATGGGTCTTTTCCAGGATCTAAGTGCATTCTCCTCCGAAATACTAACCGATGCATATTTCCTTACAGCATTAATATCTGCAAACATAACTGCAAAAGGTTTGCCTTCTCTTTTCTTAATTGACCGTAATCTTCCAACCGCCTCTGCATTAGTAGCATCACATGCTAGAAAAAATCCACCCAGGCCCTTCACAGCAATAATTTTCCCTTCTGAAAGAAAAGAACTCATTCTAGTGATAATATCCTCCTGATCATTAATTTCTCCCTCCTCATGGTGCAGTGTATAATGGGGCCCGCAATTTTTGCATGCAACCGGCTGTGCATGAAATCGACGATTTTGAACATCTTCATATTCATTTTTGCAGAAACTGCACATTTCAAACTTCTGCATCGTGGTATTTGGTCGATCATAAGGTAGTTGCTCAATTATTGTAAATCTTGGGCCACAATTCGTGCAGTTGGTAAATGGATAATTAATCCTTGGCTCCTGTACAATCATATCAGTCAAACAGTCATTGCAAACTCCAATGTCAGGGCTTACCATCGTAATCTCATCAGACACATTTCTACTCTTTAGGATTCTGAAATCATAAAAAACATCATACTGAATAGGATCTACCTTAACAGAAGTTATATGTGATGCAGGGGGTGATTGGGTATTTAATATATCTAAAAAGTCCTCCACACTATTACTGTCACCCTGTAGAATTATTTTGACACCATCATTCCTGTTCTCAACAGTACCTCTTAGCGAAAATGAAGTTGCAACCTTATAAATAAAAGGCCTGAAACCTACACCCTGAACAAGGCCCTTTACGAATATTTGAATACTGTTTTACAATGATGAATTTTAATTTCTTCTATTTCACAGGGCAAAGCTATAAATTAAATACCGTAATCATGATAATAATAAGATCATCAACATTTTGATTGATATAGAAATTATTGAAAATCAGCTAAAAATCACAAATTCTATAAAATAGATACAGGTAAAATGAAATTAATAAAAAATGACAAAAATCACCTCTTTAGCAACATCTTAAAAACACTCTTTAACTAACTACATACGTGCATATTGCTCCTGCAATACTGATAAATATCATTTTTCATTATTTGAATTCATTATAAATATCCTGGCTCCTATTGTTTGATAAATAAAACCTGATAATTTTGCTGTTAATTAATTAACAGAAGACTGCTCATTTAATTAAATTCACATCAATGACAGAAGATATCGTTCAAAAATCACTCGAAAAGTACAACCGGGATAAAACCAGGTTAATGGATATTTTACTAGATATCCAGGCTGAATTGGATTACATTCCTCCACCTGTAGTTAATCAAATTGCAGAAGAGTTAAACATCTCAACAGCAGATGTAGAGCAAACGCTTACCTTCTATCACTTCTTCTCTACCAAGCCCTTGGGTAAATACAGAATTTATCTCAACAATAGTGTTGTTGCAAATATGATGGGAAGAGAGAAAATTGCAGATGCTTTCAAGAAAGAAATTGGAATTGAATTTGGAGAAGTAACTAAAGATAGGCTAATAGGACTTTATGAAACAGCTTGCATTGGTATGAGCGACCAGGAACCAGCTGCTTTAATAAATGAAAAAGTGTTTACCAACCTTACAAGTTTCAGAGTTAAGGAAATTGTTATTGCCATGAGACAGGGTAAGCCTGTGGAGGATATGTACCTGACGACCTTTGGAGGTGGTAAGAATTCCGATCCATTGGTTCAGTCTATTGTAAGAAACAATATTATTCGGATTGGTCCCTTACTGGGTATGAGTTATACTCCAGGGCAGATATTAGAACAAAAGATATGTCAGATGACTCCGAATGAGGTAATAGATGAAGTAAAAAATTCTCATTTAAGAGGACGTGGTGGAGCTGGATTCCCAACAGGTCTTAAGTGGCAATTTTGTCGTAAATCAAAAGGTGAAAAGAAATATATTTTCTGTAATGCTGACGAAGGGGAACCGGGTACTTTTAAAGACCGGGTAATACTAACGGAGGAGCCTGAGATGGTTTTCGAAGGCATGTGCATTGCTGCCTTTGCAGTAGGAGCCCAGGAGGGAGTTTTATACTTGAGGTATGAATATAAATATCTTGAAGAATACCTTGAGAGTGTTTTGGAGACCCTTCGAAAAAAGAACCTTTTAGGAAATAATATCTGCAAAATTAAAGGTTTCAATTTTGACATTAGAATACAATTTGGAGCAGGGGCATATATATGTGGTGAAGAATCTGCATTAATTGATTCAGTTGAAGGAAAAAGAGGTGAACCCAGACCAAGACCACCTTTCCCTGTCGAAAAAGGGTACTTAGGATTCCCAACCACTGTAAATAATGTTGAAACTTTTTGTTCAGCAGTAAGAATTCTTCAAAACGGAAGTGAATGGTATCGTTCACTAGGTACGAAAGAATCAACAGGGACAAAAGTTTTGAGTATATCAGGTGACTGCCGGTATCCTGGGATTTATGAGATGGAATGGGGGTTTTCTATTAACGACATACTTGAAATGGCCGGTGCTGAGAACACACAAGCGGTTCAGGTTGGAGGTCCTTCAGGAGCACTGGTTGGACATGAACAGTTCGATAGAACACTATGTTACTCGGATCTTGCAACCGGTGGATCGTTGATTATTTTTGACAAAACCAGGGATTTGATTAAGGATGTGGTCATGAATTTTACAGATTTCTTTATTGAGGAGTCCTGTGGATCATGCGTTCCTTGTAGAAACATTCCAAACTTACTAAAGCAAAAAATTGAAAAGATTCTAGAGGGACACGGTACTCTCAACGATCTCAAAAAGATTGAAGATTGGGGTAAGATGATGGTAATAAACCGCTGTGGGCTAGGTCATACTGCTACAAACCCAGTTCTATCCAGTCTAGAAAATTTCAGATTTCTTTATGAAGGAAAAATTAAAAAAGGAAAGGAATTTGACAGTGGAATTGACCTCTTAGCAGCGGTCGCTGAATCATGCGAATTTGTTGACAGGATTCCTCACGTTTAAAAAAGAAAATATATATGAAAAAGAAAGTCATTTTTACAATTGATGATAAAGAATGTACCTCTACTGAAGACAAATATATTGTTGATGCTGCACGCGAAAATGGAATTTACATACCCACCCTTTGCAACTACGAAGGAGTAAAACCAGCAGGGTCATGTAGGGTTTGTACAGTTAAGGTAAATGGCAGACACCTAACTGCTTGTACAACACCGGTAGCCGAAGGAATGGAAATTGAGGTGGAAACTGCTGAATTAATCGATTTACGTTCGGCAGTTGTTGAACTTTTATTTACAGAAGGGAATCATTTTTGTCCAGCCTGCGAAAAAAGTGGAGATTGTGACCTTCAGGCACTTGCCTATCGCTTTCAGATAATGGCACCGAGATTCCCTTTCCAATTCAATAAAAGAGATATTGATGCCAGTCACCCAAAAATTTATCACGATCACAACCGATGCATATTATGCAAAAGATGTATTCGAATAATAAAGGATGATGGCGACAAAAGTGTATTTGTATTTGAAAACAGAGCTAAAAAGATCAGGATTAATTTCGATGAATTTTTAGGACAAACCCTTTCCGATGAACTTGCAGAAAAATCAATGGAAGTTTGTCCGGTTGGATCTATTCTTGTTAAAGAAAAAGGGTTTGAAACACCAATAGGCGAAAGAAAATACGATCATGTTCCAATTGGTCAAATAGTAGAAAAAAATAAATAATTGAAAAAGCATAGAAATTATGAGTAAACCAATTATAGCCACTACCTCGCTAGCAGGATGTTTTGGGTGCCACATGTCATTCCTTGATATTGATGAACGGATACTTGATTTAATTGAGCTTGTAGAATTTAACAAATCACCTATTGATGATATTAAAATATTTACAAAAGATTGTGATATTGGATTAATTGAAGGTGGTTGTTGCAATACAGAGAATATTGAGACCCTGAAAGAATTTCGCAAAAAATGTAAAATTCTAGTTTCTTTCGGAGAATGTGCCATTATGGGTGGCTTGCCTGCACTTCGAAATGACATCTCAGTTAAGGAGTGCCTAGCAGAAGCTTATCTTGATGGACCCACGACAGTTAATAAGAAAAAAATTCTTCCGAACGACGAGGAATTACCTATGATTCTCGATAAAGTGTATCCGTGCGATGAAGTGGTTAAAATGGATTACCATCTACCAGGGTGCCCACCTAGAGCAGATTTGATCTGGGATGTTCTACATGCATTAATTTTGGATGTGGATGTTGAGCTGCCTTACGAAGTTATTAAATATGATTAATTAAGATTAGAATACAATGCCAAGAAAAATCACTATAGAACCTGTTACACGGGTTGAAGGCCATGGAAAAGTTACTATTCACATGGATGATCAGAACCAGGTAGTACAAAGTCGCTTACATATTGTTGAATTCAGGGGGTTTGAACGATTTGTTCAGGGAAGACCCTATTGGGAAGCTCCAGTATTGGTGCAAAGGCTATGTGGTATTTGTCCGGTTAGTCACCATCTGGCTGCTGCTAAGGCAATGGATGTTATCGTGGGAGCCGGAACAGGTAAAGGCCTAACTCCAACAGCAGAAAAAATGAGAAGGTTGATGCATTATGGTCAGATGTTCCAATCTCATGCACTTCATTTTTTCCATCTTGCTTCTCCCGATATGCTATTTGGCATCCAGGCTGACCCTAATATTCGTAACATCATTGGGGTAGCTTTAGAGCATAAGGACCTGGCTTTTCAAGGTGTAATGATGAGAAAATTCGGACAGGAAATCATTCAGGCAACTGCCGGGAAAAAAATACATGGTACCGGTGCTATTCCAGGTGGAATAAATAAAAGTCTTACTGATGCAGAAAGAGATTTATTTCTTTATGGAGAAGATCCTCTTAACGTTGATAAGATGATTGAATGGTCTATTGGGGCACTTGACTTTTTTAAAGGATACCATAAAGCAAACAAAGCGCTGGTTGATAATTTTGCCACTTTCCCCTCTTCTCACCTAAGCCTTGTAAGGAATGATGGTGCCATGGATCTTTACCATGGTGTATTAAGAGCAGTTGACTCTGAAGGGAATAAAATACTTCATGACGTTGATTACCAAGACTATGTAGATTATATTGGAGAGGAAGTTAAATCATGGAGTTATATGAAGTTCCCCTTCCTTAAGGAATATGGAAGAAAAAAGGGCTGGTACCGGGTTGGCCCTCTGGCACGTATGAATACTGTTGATTTTATACCGACACCTTTGGCTCAAAAAGAACATGAAATCTTTAGAGCTTACACTCATGGAAAGCCCAATAATATGTCAATGCATATGCATTGGGCCCGACTCATTGAGATCCTTCACTCTGCAGAAATGATGAAAGAGCTATTGAATGATTCAGATATTACTGGTGATAAGTTAGTGGTAAAAGGCAAACGAGTAAATGAAGGTGTAGGTCTTTTGGAAGCTCCAAGAGGTACTTTATTCCATCATTACAAAGTGAATGAGCAGGATCAGATTGAAATGGCTAACCTGATAGTGTCTACAACAAATAACAATATCCCCATGAACCGGGCAGTAAAATCCGTTGCCAAAGAATATATGAATGGCCATGCAGTAATTTCAGAGGGAATGATGAATGCTGTAGAGGTAGCCATTCGAGCTTATGATCCCTGTTTAAGTTGTGCTACTCATGCTTTGGGGAAGATGCCTCTTGAGATCTCAGTTTTCAACAAAAACGATGAACTGCTAGATCAAAAAAGAACTTAACTTTTCGCTTTTTTTATTTTCATTTAACTGTTTCATGAAATATGGAGAACAGTAATAAGATATTGGTCTATGGTTATGGTAATCCAGGAAGAGCTGATGATGGCTTAGGTATAGCTTTTGCAGAAGCTATTGAATCATGGGTTGTTAAGAACAATATTGAAAACGTCTCATGTGAGTCCAATTATCAACTAAATATTGAGGATTCTGAAATCATTTCACAATATGATATAGTTCTTTTTGCAGATGCATCACTGGAAGAAATTTCCAGTGTTAGCCTTACCAAAGTATTACCCTCTGATTCACGAGTCGAATTTAGTATGCATGCTGTTTCTTCAGCTTTTGTATTGGATCTCTGCAATCAACTTTATAATGTTACACCCCAAACTTGGATGATTCATATCAAAGGATTTGACTGGGACTTTCGGGAAGGCTTTAGTACAGATGCAAAAATAAACCTGGAAAAGGCCTTAAATTTAATGAAGCCATTAATTCAAAATCCTAAATTGTTGTTAGAAATAACAGAAAAAGAACTAAATTGACAAGCAAATTTCCAGATAAATAGGATCTTACATAACCAAATCTTAGTATCATGGATTATCGCCTCAACAATCGGAAGATTATTCTGATTCTGTTCCTTGTCTTACATTCTATGTTATTTCATGCTCAAACAGATGAATCAAACAATCCAAAAAATCAACATTCTGCCGAAGATGTTGTAGATAAATTGTATGACCTGGTTACATTCAAAAAGGGTACAACACCCAATTGGGAAAAGGTTAAATCTCTATTTATTGAAGAAGCGGTTATAGTACTTCGCACAAGTTGGGAGGAGACGAGCATTTTATCTGTAGATGATTTTGTTGATGATTTTATTAAGTTTATCGAAAATAGCAATGTTATTGAAACTGGATTTTCAGAGACAATACTCAAAAAGGAATCAATGATACTTGGAGATATTGCCACCTTCCTGGTACTCTATGAAGCACTTATTCCTGGTTCTGGAAGGCCTCCTCAAAAAGGCGTTGATAGCTTTTCACTTATAAAAAAGAATGGGGAATGGAAGATTATTTCAATTTTAAATGAAATTCCTACAGAAATGAACCCAATTCCAGTTTCATTGATGGATTAGCTTTCAATATGTCGTAATGTCCACCAAGATTATTCCACTCACATTATACACGGTTGCGGGAATATCAAAACATTCAATGAAACTATAATTGATAAACTCCATTGAAAATCTCGAATTATTTTCCACAATTATTGTTAGTAAAAAATAATGAAATCGACTCTTTGGTTCATTTCGTTTTCCTACTTTTATTTTTTTTAAAGGCAAATTTGCAATCAAATTTGAACTAATGGGTATCAATCCAAGGGAGAATTACGAAGCCACGCTCAAAAATACTGGGTATATTAGTCGAAAGGAGGCCACTCAGGAAAATTATAATAAAATAGGATTTAAATCAGGCCTCGAAATCCACCAACAACTCCTTACCAAAGAAAAACTATTCTGCCACTGTCCTGCGGGCATTTACAATCACAGTCATGATTATGATGCTGAGCTTATAAGACATATGCGTCCTACATTGAGTGAATTAGGAGAATATGATGGAACAGCGCTAATGGAGTTCAAAACCCGGAAAGAGATTATTTACAGGATTAAAAATGCTACTGCTTGCACATATGAAATTGATGATACTCCTCCTTTTCCATTGAATGAAGAAGCACTCAACATTGCACTCGAAATTTCATTGCTTTCAAAGTTGAACATTGTGGGTGAAGTTCATATAACAAGGAAACAATATCTTGATGGGAGCATTCCAACAGGATTTCAGCGGACCGCCATTATTGGCGTGGAAGGAAAAATTGATCTACCTTATAAAAAAATTCGTCTTATTCAACTTAGCATTGAAGAGGATTCATGCCGCGAAATTTCCGATATAGGGCACACCAGAATCTTTAAGACTGACAGACTGGGAATGCCACTAATTGAAACTGTGACTTATCCTGATTGTACTAACCCAGATGAAGTAAAAGACACTTGTGATTACATTCGATTTCTAAATCGAAGTACAGGTAAGGTAAGAACTGGAATGGGGGCTGGCAGGCAGGATGTAAATGTTAGCTGTAAAGGAGGAACGAGAGTAGAGATTAAAGGTGTAGCTCATTCAAAATGGATTCCAGAGCTTACACATAATGAAGCATTCCGACAATGGGCCTTACTAAGAATTAAAGCTAATTTAAGGAAAAGTATTGGCAATGTATCTCTATGGAAAATGGGACATGCTAAAATAAATATGGAACTTCCAGAATCTAAGGAGTCTGATACTCTAATGGCAGTTAACCTGCCAAACTTCTCCGGCATATTATCACATTTCACTCAACCTGGAAAAACCTTTGCTGATGAAATTTCTGACCGTCTAAAAGTAATTGCCTGCCTTGAAAAACCCAATATTAAACATACTGAAGAACTTAGTCCAAGTATTAATAAAAGTAATTGGGATGAGATAAAAACCAGATTAAATGCAGGCGGAAAAGATGCCCAAATAGTTATCTGGGGTAGTGAGCAGGATATTACCACTGCTTTGGAAACAATAGAAGAAAGATGTACAATGGCATTCAGAGGCGTACCAAATGAAACCCGTAAGTCTTTTGAGGATGGTACAACTATTTTTGAACGGGTATTACCTGGAGCAGACAGGATGTATCCAGATACAGACTCCGCCCCCATCCCATTGGAGAACAAGGATATTGAAGAAATTGGAAAAAATCTGCCTGAAGACATCATTAACAGGTATAACAAGTTAAGAAATTGGAATATACCAGAGGAAACATACACTTATATTTTCTCAAAAAATCACTTCCCTGAAATAGAAAGAATAACTAATGAGTTAGGCGTACCTCCCAAGTTTGTAGGAACATTTTTTGGTCATACTCTTAAATTTGCTGAAGGTCATTATAAAACATCTGACAAATTCAAATATTCGATACTTTTTCAATTGTTCAAATTCTTGAAAGAAAAGAAACTTCAATGGTTATTGGCTGAAAAAATGCTCCCTATCATTATTGAACATCCTATAATGGATTTTGAATCTATTTTAACTAGTATAAATTTCAGGCAAATCAATAAGGGCGACCTTATTGCAAAAATTCCTTTTTTGGAGAATAGATTCCACCAAAATAAAAATCATCAGGGTAAGGCAGCAAAAACCAATTGGATTATGGGGCAGCTGCGAAACATTGCTATAGGAAACATCGATTTGAAAGAGCTTAGCGAAAGTATTAATTAGTAATTTACTTGAATATTCATTAGAAGAATTTTAACACAACTTTAAATGGAGAACGATATTTTCCAGGGATATAAGGGTAGTGCATTAGAGATATTAAAGAAGTATCATGTTCGCGTATGGGGACAAACTAAGGTAGAAACTACCAGAGGTACTTTTGAGGGAACAGTCCTCCCACGATCTGAAAATGATGACGACAAACATATTGTATTAAAAATTATTACCGGGTACAATATTGGAATCGATGTAAATACAATCGAGAACATGAAGGAAACTGGCTATAAGAAAGCCAACTATAAAATTCCTGAAAAAGAGTTCCCATATACACCTGGGTTACCCAGGGTAAAACTTTTCGGTACTGGCGGTACCATTGCTTCCCGGCTTGACTATAGAACAGGAGCTGTAATCCCAGCTTTTTCACCAGGTGAATTATATGGAGCTGTGCCAGAACTGGCAGACATATGCAACCTGGAAACCGAAAAAGTTTTTGCTGTTTTTAGCGAAAATATGGGACCCAAACAATATGTTTCCTTAGCCAAGGCAATTGGGAAGGAAATAGAAAGAGGTGTAGACGGAATAGTCATAGGTCATGGTACTGACACATTACATCATACCGGAGCTGCACTTACCTTCATGTGCCAAAATCTTCCTGTACCTGTAGTATTGGTGGGTTCTCAAAGATCTTCTGACCGACCAAGTTCTGATGCAGCGTTAAATCTGATGCATGCCATGAAAGCTGCCGGGCATTCAGATATTGCTGAAGTTATGATTTGTATGTTTGGACCTACTTCTGATGAATACGGACTTCTTCATAAAGGGACACGAGTTAGGAAAATGCACTCATCATATCGTTCTACTTTTAGGACTATTGGAGATACACCGCTGGCAAGAATCAGCCGAAAAGAGATTAATCCTATAAAGAAAAACTACAACAAACGCAGAATT
The DNA here is from genome assembly GCA_033791445.1 of Bacteroidales bacterium. Lineage (GTDB taxonomy): Bacteria > Bacteroidota > Bacteroidia > Bacteroidales > VadinHA17 > JANTGF01. The sequence goes on from JASJGS010000166.1 coordinate 12,339, forward strand.
GATAAATCGGTAAAAATCTTGCCTTTCTTCAGTAATAGTGTTACTATGCTGTACTATTACCCGGGGATGAAACCGGACGTACTAGATGCACTGGTCGACCTAGGTTATAAAGGTATTATTTTTGTTGGGACAGGTCTTGGCCATGTGAATAAGGAGCTTTATCCAGCTATTGAGCGAGCCCAGAAAAAGGGGGTTCATATGTTCATGACTCTACAAACAATTTGGGGTTATGTGCATATGTTTGTTTATGACACTGGTCGTGATATGATGGCAAAGGGCATAATTCCAACTGGGAATATGTTACCTGAAGTTGCCTGGGTTAAACTTAGCTGGGTACTTGGACAAACTGACGATCCTGAAGAAGTAAAAAAATTAATGTTAACCTCGGTGAATGACGAAATAACACTTAGGGAACCCTACAATGGCTACCTTGTCTACCAGGGCGGTGTTCCTGAAACAGAAGAATTTATTAGGAAAGTACACAAATAGTAATGAAATCCATTCATTACTTAATCATCAGAGCCCTAAAAACATTATAGCTAAGCCACTTAACATAATTGTTACACCAGCCAGAGCATGTGTGTATTTTTCAAGTTTTCCCAGCTGTACAAAACTAAACCCATAATACCCCACAATAACCACAACCAGCATCGTGACAATAGTTACAATAGCAAATACGGATGTGACCATGATTAAACCTGAAATATTATTTTCGGCCGCTGGATACATAAGTATTGGGATCAATGGTTCACAGGGGCCCAAAACAAAAATTGTAAATAAAATCCAGGGAGTTAAATTCTGTGATTTTCCCTTATTGTGGACGTGAGAATGTTCACTTTGATGGGAGTGTTTATGGGTATGATAAGTACCATCTTCATGCACGTGTATGTGATCGTGCCTTTTATTTCGAATGACTCTTCGAATACCCCATATCATGTAAGCAAATCCGAATGCAATTAACATCCAGGCAGCGAGGTTTCCTCTTCCTGCTTCCACACCGGTCAATCTATTTACACCTATTCCCAATGCTATTCCTACGAATCCTAGAGCAACTGAACTCAGTACATGCCCAACTCCACTGGCAATAGTAATCCAAATTGTTTTATTCAGAGACCATTTCCCAGCCTTTGACATAACAATAAATGGCAAATAATGATCTGGGCCGAAAAGTGTATGAAACAGACCTATTGAGGCAGCTGTAAAAGTTAATAATCGAATTTCTTCAGTCATTGAATATCTAAAATCAGTATAATAAGCAATTAGGGCAACAAATTTAATCGATATTTTGTAGAATCAAAAGCTGTTGAATAATCGATTGCAAATTGACTATAATTTAATTTAAAATTGTGTAAATTTTATTTAACAAGCTCCATTTCATCCAGGAGGTAACCGGCTCCAGCAAGTTTATCAATAATAAATAGGGCATACCGTATATCCAGTGAGATATTTCTGCATTGATCGGGATTAAACATTAGGTCACTCATAACCCCTTCCCAGGCACGATCAAAGTTCACACCAATTAAATGTCCATCCGCATTTAAAACCGGACTTCCGGAATTTCCGCCCGTTGTGTGATTGGTTGCAATAAAACAAACATGTATTTCTCCATTTTCAGCAAAATCGCCAAAATCATTGCTAACATATAATTCCTTTAGCTTATCAGGTACATCATAATCATAAATTTCTGGATTATCCTTCTCAATAATTCCCTTAAGAGTTGTATAATGCTTATAGAATACAGCATCCTTAGGTACGTAACCTTTGACATTTCCATAACTTAATCGTAAAGTAAAGTTGGCATCCGGGTAGAATATTTTCTCGCCATCAAACTTCATTTGTGCGGCCATATATGTCCTATTAAGCTTATTAAGCTCTAAGGTAAGTCTCTTATACTCTGGAAGAACTTTCTGAGTATATAAATCATCTACACTCTCAAATATTCTATAAATGGGGTCATTTTCAATCTTTTTGATATCCCCTTTTCCTGGTGATTCCAATATCTCAACCAATTTCTCCGGATCATTAAATATAGTTTTTGCATAAATATCTTTGGCATATTTTTCATATTCGTCTTGATATTTTGAGTGAATATTAATGTAAACCGAAGGTTGGAATTTCTTGTCTATATTTTCACCAAACATTCTCAATAAAGCAATGAATAATTTATAATCTGTTTCCTTGTCATAATCTTTAAAAAAAGTATTTGTTTGTTTTATTAGTCCTTTTGAAATCTGACTAATTTCATCCTCCGGGGCCTTATCATTCACCTTGCTTACCAGTTTATCATATTTACCTGACAACGACACTAACTCAGCTCCTGTTCTAAGAAAAACTTCATTTATATAATCCCGTGCTAATTTATATTTTGAATAATCCTCATAGACATCTTTATATTCTTTAAGTAAGGTCCCATATTCCCGCTTTCTGGCTGGATCAGAGTCTGACCAGGATTGAAATTCTTTTTCAAAGGTTTTCTTTTTATTAATTGCATCGAGTTTATCAAGTCCTCGGATCTCCCCTATCCATCTTTTCCAGGAATTGCTAACAGATGCATTTTTAGCAGAATATTGTATTCGCACTTTAGGATCAGCATCCATAGCCAAGTTCATAATTTCCAGCTTTTTATCACGAACAGATATAAGTTTGGGATAGATTCCCTTAGCTAGCATCATTAGGTGATATGAAGGAACATATTCATAGGTACTTCCCGGATAGCCAAAAACAAAAGTAAAATCATCGGGTTGAACTCCTTTTAATGAAATAGGAAAGAATTTAGCGGGAACGAAGGGTACATTGTCCTCAGAAAAATTAGCCGGTTTATTATCCTTATCGGCATATATTCTGAATAATGAAAAGTCGCCTGTGTGTCTGGGCCACATCCAGTTATCCGTATCGCCACCAAATTTTCCAATTGAAGAGGGAGGTGCACCTACCAGCCTTACATCAGTATATTTTTCCTCAACAAATAGATAAAACTGGTTGCCCTCAAAAAATTCTTCAACATGAGCTGAATAATGTGTTCCTTCTATAGCTTCCGTGATAATCTTTTCAATATTTTTCTCTTTAATATCCTCCCTATCCTTCTCATTCATATTCTCACGAACACCCTCTGTAATCTGACCGCTTACATCTTCCATGCGTTTGAGAAAAGTTACGGAAAGGCCAGGGTTTGATAGCTCCTCTTCATGAGACATAGCCCAAAATCCATCTGTTAAATAATCATGTTCGACTGTAGAATGCTGTTGTATTCTCCGGTAACCACAATGATGATTTGTTATTAACAATCCCTCGCCGGAGATCAATTCAGCAGTACATCCGCCACCAAATATCATTACCGCATCTTTCATACTTGCTTTGTTGATGCTGTATATATCTTCTGCTGACAGCTTAAAACCCTTCTCCTGCATATCTTCAATATTCAACTTCTCGATAAGGAGTGGAATCCACATTCCTTCATCAGCCCTGGTAGAAAAAGAAGATGTATAAAAAACGAAAACGAGTAATAGAAGTATTTTTTTCATTCTAAATGGTTTTAATTGTATTAAAATTTCTTCAGTTCTGAATATAGTTTATGTAAAGGTAAACCCATAACATTAAAAAAAGATCCTTCAATCCTATCAACTCCAACATATCCAATCCATTCTTGAATCCCATAGGCTCCTGCCTTATCGTAAGGTTTATATTTATTTAAGTAATACTCAATTTCTTCTGTTGACAACTTCGTAAAATACACTTCTGTTATGGAAGAGAATGTCGTTTCCTTTTCATCCGATTTTAAACATACCCCTGTAATAACAGTATGCTTATTATCAGAAATAGTTTGTAACATTCTGAGTGCATCTGCATAATCCCCAGGCTTATTAATGATCTCTCCATCACACAACACTATCGTATCAGCTGTAACTAAAATTGAATCGCTATCAAATTTTTCATTAATACATTCAGCTTTTTTTCTTGCCAGATATTCAGGAACTTCAAATGGGTTCATCCCAGAGGGAAATGATTCATCAGAATCGGGAGGATCAACTAATTCAACTGAAATATCTAAACCATTTATCAGGTTTCTCCTTCTTGGCGATTGGGAGGCAAGGATGATTTTCTTATTCTTTAAAATTTCTAATGATGCCATTGGTATCACTTAAGATTAATTATATAATAAGCTACAAGAGCATACCCCATTCCGGCAAGCATAATAAATTTAGAAAATAAACTGGCTAAATGAAAGGCCTTTTTTGAAGAAGCTTTGAGTAAGCTATATATCAAAAACAATAATGGTAATAAGAGGCCAATTATCATATAGACTAATGTAATCATATCACTCAAATAAAATAGATAAACCCACAATAAAGCCACAATAGTGATGACAATCAGTACGATAACTATAATTTTTGTATATTTTAACCCAAGGACAACTGGCATAGACCTTCTTCCAATTACCTTATCACCACGAAAATCTTCCATATCTTTAATCAGTTCCCTGATAAGCGTAGTCATAAATGCAAAAAAGGCGAAACCTCCAATCCAATACACTATGTGAATTATATTTACCTGATAGGAGATTAAAAGTTCGTTATAATTCTTTAACAGAGGTGGGATTTCAAAAACAGCTACCATAAATGGAACCAGTCCCGTAAGAAAAGCTACAAGTATATTGCCAATAAGAAACTGGCGTTTGTAAGTCGTTGAATAGAACCATAAAAGTCCTGCAACAATGGCAAAAACAATCCCCAAGAAAGGCATACCAATTGAAAGGGATACATAGAACCCAAATCCAACACCCAAAGTATTTAGAACTATATGAATAGTCATAGCCTTTCTCCTTGTGATTGCTTTTCCAACAATTACCCTTTCAGGGCGATTTAGGAGGTCTGTCTTCGTATCAAAATAGTCATTGATAACATACCCGGCTGCAGTAAGAAATATAGTGGCTAAAACAAGGCATAGAAACTGAAAGTTCATTAACTGAGGTTGCAAATCCGGAACTTTAACCAATCCTGCATCAGTATAAACATATAAATTCTTAAGTAATGGGATTAGTATGGCATATAGCATTAAGTATTGAGTTGCTGCTATTATTGCCAGATTTGGTACCCGGATTAGTTTAATAAATGCTCGCATTTGGTTAACATTCATAAGGATTAATACTATAAGCACTACCAGTGGAAGGCATCCCCATCCATCCACTTTTTATGAAGTCGTAATACCTGTTCAATTATATCTCTAACACACCCATTTCCTCCATCTAAATGGGATATATACCGTGAAACTTGTTTAACCTCAGGAACTGCATCGGCAGGGCAAGTTGGGAAACCTACAAGTTTCATAATTTCATAATCAGGCAGATCATCACCCATATAAAGAATACTGGATGGATCAAGATCATATTTTAACCTGAAGTCTGCGAAATCTACCTTCTTATCGAAAGATGAAAGATAGATATCTGTTATTCCAAGGCTCTGGAACCTTGTTCTCACTGCCTCAGAATTACCACCAGTTATTATTGCAATAGGATAATTCTTTTTTACAGCCAATTGCAATGCATATCCATCTTTAATATTAATTGTTCGCATCGGTTCCCCTGAGGGATGAAGAGTAATTGTTTGATTTGATAAAACACCATCAACATCAAATGCAAATGCCTTAACTTTTCTTAGATCTTCCTTAAAATTACTCATTACAACGTATTATATCATTCTAAAAATAACGAATCCACCTTTTAATTGTCCCTAAATATTTTTTGGATACTTGAACTTAATTCCTCATAAATACTTTGAAAATGTGGATTTGCGGCCAACAATTTTAGATGCTCATTAATTACAACCTTATCATTACGAATGGAGGGACCAGTCTGAACAGTATGAGGAGAGTTATTTATTGCTTTTTTAGCGGTTTCCATAATAAGTGGATGAAGTAAATCAAATGGAAGACTCGCATCTTCAAGGATATCTGCTGATATATCATACATATGATTTACATAATTACATGCAAAAACAGCCGCCACGTGAAGGTATTTGCGTTGAACCGAATTAATTAAATAATATTCATCAGACAATTTTTTTGCAATTTCTAATAATTTCTTTTGGCTTACTGTATCACTAGCTTCTATACAGATAGGAATATTTTCAAAATCAATCTCATTTTTTTTAGTAAAAGTTTGAACTGGATAGAAGACTCCATGATGCATTGAACAGCCTTCTAATACACTAATATCAAGTCCTCCCGAAGCATGAACTATCAGTGCTTCAGGGAAATCAAACTTACTAATGAATGAAAGTGTTGCCTGATCTGTTAGGAGTAGAAAATAGATATCTGGATCTTTCCTTATATCGTCAAGATGGGTACTATATTCACAATTTAATTTATTGGCAAGGAACTCTCCCGATTCTTCGGTACGACTATACACTTGTAGAATTATCAAACCTGCCCCTTTAAGCGCCGGGGCAAGACTGTTGGCCAGGTTTCCGGCTCCGATTATTACTACAGTTTCTGTTGGCTCTTTAGTCATTTGGTCTTAACCAACTATGGTGGTGGTATATATTAGTGTTTATTTCAAGTTACAAAAGGTCGGGAAAAAACAATTTATAAGTAAATTAAAATCCAGAATTATAGAAGAAAAACATGTCATTCAAGAATCTTCAAATATCAAATAGACTCTATAATTAATGGCCAAATTCGTTAAGTTCCATTTTCTCAATATGTAAGACATAATATCCGCTATAATACTGCGGATTCATTTGAGCCATACAATCATCTTTAACATCACCCCAAATAAGGACTTCTTCACCGGAATCAAAACTTGTGATCAGGTCCCAGGAATCAGCAGGGTCGCAAATGGTAAAATTCCCATAAGTATATTTTGGAATCCAGGTAGCACTCATAGTTTGTTCATTGTATGATATAAATCCAACTTCCTCAGTCATCGAAAATTTTGTTTCTCCTTCACAACCACACTTTTCTTTTTTACATCCATTACTCCCTACCAGGAAAAATAGAACTACTGATGTGAATGCAACACGTAATATATTTTTCATATCCAGTTTGTTTACAAATTAAATTAATAATTGTACTCGTTATCCTCAATCAGTCGATTAGCAATTCGTCTTCTGGCCTCCTTGGTATTAAGTCCATCAACTTTAGTAAGATTCTCAAGTGCATTTACAAAGTCTTCTGTGTTGGTTATATCTTCAATAGAGTATATCACATTAAGTGCTGATTTCCTTATCAAGGAAGCTGTATCAAAAACAAAAACATCAAGAATATCTTTGTATTCAACCATTTTATCCTCACCCTTAAAACCTTCCATCTTCTGTACTCTTAAAAGTGTTGATTCTGCAACATATAAATTCATTAAAATGTCTGAAACATCATTCAATATTTCTTGCTCAAACATCAATTTGCGCTGATACTTTTCAGTAATTAGATGAATTAAAATAAGACTTACAGTTTTAAAGTTTTTAACAAATGAGCTCTTTCTTCCATAATAATCTGAAGTTTTAGTACTTGAATTAGCAAGGTTCTTCAGATTACTAAAGGCTTTTTCTGCCTCCTCAAACAAATTAAACTCTTTTTTAGCTCCACGTTTTAGAAGAGTATCAACAACCAGTATTCGGTTTATTTCATTCGTTCCCTCAAAAATCCTATTAATCCTTGAATCTCGATATCCCCTATCAACAGGCATCTCAGCAGAGTAACCCATACCACCATAGATTTGGACAGCCTCATCGACCACATAGTCAAGAGTCTCAGATCCAAATACTTTTAAAATAGCTGCTTCTACAGCAAATTGAGCATAAGCTGTTATCATTGCTTTTTCCTTGGTACAATCCGTTAAATTTTGTTCAACAGCCTGATCAATATTTCTACTTGCACGATAAACAGCTGATTCAGTAGTAAATATTTTAATTACCTGCTCGGCAAGCTTATATTTTATAGAACCAAAACTGGAAATCAATGTTCCAAATTGCTTTCGTTCATTTGAATAATTAACAGACTGCGAAACTGCAGCTTTTGCGGCACCGATAACATTTCCTCCTAGCTTTATCCGGCCCATATGAAGAATATTAAGAGCAATTCTAAATCCCTCACCTCGTCGTCCAAGGAGATTGTCCACAGGTACTTTTACATCATTAAAAAATATTTGCCTGGTTGAGGAACCCTTAATACCCATCTTTTTCTCCTCCGGGTTAAAAGATAACCCTGGGTAACCTTTCTCAACAATAAAAGCACTTAAAACACGGTCGTTATTAATCTTTGCAAAGACTGTAAAAACATCAGCAAAACCACCATTGGTAATCCACATCTTCTGACCATTCAGAATATAGTTACTTCCATCTTCAGATAGCACAGCTTTAGTAGTTCCTGAGTTTGCATCAGAGCCTGCGCCTGGTTCAGTCAGGCAATAAGCACCCATCCATTCTCCTGATGCCAATTTAGGCAGATATTGCTCTTTTTGATCTCCGTTTCCGTAATAGAGAATAGGCATTGAACCAATACCCGTATGGCAGGAATAGGCAACCGCAAAAGAATAGCCTGCACCGATTTTCTCAGAAGCCAATTGGGAAGTAACAAAATTTTGTCCAAATCCATCATAATCTTCAGGTAGTGAAATTCCTAAAAGGCCAAGCTCTCCTGCCTTTTCAAGGAGGCTTCTCATAATATTATCCTCCTGCTTATCAATCTTTTCAAGATTTGGAAACACCTCTGTATCTAGAAAATCCTGACATGTCTGAGCAATCATCAACTGCTCCTCATCAAATTCCTCAGGAATAAATATCTCATCAAACTGAACATCTTTCACAATAAATTCGCCACCCTTCATTAATTCCTTGTTCTCCATATTACTATTATTTTCAAATATGAGTTAATATTTCAATTTATAAATTAAGTGACAAAGCGATTAATTCCGCAATGTCATAGTTTTTCACATCTTCTTCTTTATTTTTATACTTAATACCATCTGTAAACATTACCATACAATATGGACAAGCGGTTGCTATTAAATCGGCACCGGTGGCAAGTGCTTCTTCTGTTCTTTCAATAAAGATTTCCTTTTCTCCTTTTTCAGCTTCCTTAAACATTTGGCCTCCACCAGCACCACAACAAAGTGCAAAGCTTTTATTACGTGGCATTTCAACCCTTTTCACTTCTAAACTATCCAGGATCTTCCGAGGGGCATTATATTCACCATTGGCTCTTCCCAAATAACATGGATCATGATATGTTATTTTCTGATTTTTAAAAATAGATGAATCCGGATTTAATTTACCCGTTTTAATCTGATCATTTAGGAACTGAATATGATGAATCACTTCATAGCTGCCACCGAGGTCAGGATATTCATTTTTAAAAGTATTGAAGACATGAGGATCACATGTGAGAATTTTTTTCACCTCATATCCCTTCATCAATTCAATATTCATTAATGCCTGCATCTGGTAAAGCATTTCATTTCCAGATCTCCTGGCTACATCACCACTTGAAGACTCCTCCGTACCCAATACTGCATAATCTATTTGCAGGTGATCCAGGATTTTAACGAATGCTCTTGTTACCTGCTTATACCGATCATCGAATGCCCCAGCGCTTCCAACCCAAAACAAGTATTCAGGTTTCTTTCCACCTGAAAACACCTCAGACATTACAGGAACTTCTATCTTTTTTAATTTTTGGTCCATTTCTTACTATTCAGTAATTGGCAATTCGTCAACTGTTTTGATCTGCATTCACAAATAAGTCTTCTGACCAGAGCATCCTGTCTTCTTGAGAAAATTGCCAGGGAGCTCCGTTATTTTCAATATTTGAAAAAATAGTATTTAATTCTGCAGGAGCAGCTGATTCTTCCATTACCAGATATCTTCTCATTTGCACAATCAAAGAAGGTTGATCAATATTAATAGGACACTCCTGTGCACATGCATTGCACAAAGTGCAGGCCCATAATTCTTCTTCAGAAATATAATCTCTAACCAGTGTTTTAGAGTCGGTAAAATCTTTTCCATCTTTTACCATTCCTGGTCCCTTATCCTTCATTCTATACCTTACATCCATCATAATCTTCCTCGGAGAAAGCAATTTACCAGTAATGTTCGCAGGGCAAACAGAGGTGCACCTTCCACACTGAGTACATGAAAGTGAATCAAAATAGTTCACCCAGTTAACATCTTCTACATCAAGCACCCCAAATCTTTCAACTACCTCATCTTCAGAATCCTGAAAAGCTGCTTCGGGGTTCATCATTAATTTAACTTCTTTGGTAATACTTTCCATTGTATCTAGCTTACCTAAGGGATCAAGCTTGCTCAGGAAAACACTTGGTACTGATAAGAAAACATGAAAATGCTTAGAATAGGGAAGATAATTTGCAAAAAAGAAAATACTCAATATATGAACCCACCAGTTTAACTCATACATGAAATGTACGTTTTCAGGCTGCCAACTTGCAAAAAAGTTCTTTAATTGCATACTAATCGGGTAAACACCAATTATTTCCTTTCCTGCATTACTGCTCATTAAAATATAGAATGTATTCATTCCTAAAAGAGATACCATGAGCAGTAATATGAGAGAAAGGGCAATATTTGCATCCTTATGTGACCAAGCTTGCATCTCAATGCCTGAGAATCTCTTAATATGCATGAAGATTCGCCTGAATAAAAAAGCAATAATAAAAACAAGTATTATTAAGGCAAATATATCACCTGACGCAGAGATTATATTATAGACAGGACCCAGGAATCCAAGACTTCGCTCAAGTCCAAAAAATCCATCAATTATCATTTCAATGCTGCCTAAAAGTATAACCAGAAAACCCCAGAATACTAAGGCATGCATCAATCCAATTACGGGTTTTCTAAATATCTTACTCTGCCCAATTGCCACTTTAAGCATAATGCTGAATCGCTTTCCATATTGATTAATAGGAAGTGGCTTTGTAAATTGAAAATAGGAATAAATTTTCTGCACTGTAAATGCAAATACTGCTGCTGTAAGTAAAAAAGAAAGAGCGAATAATATTTGTTTAATCATTGTATCCAGTCTTAGAAAACTAGTTTTTCATACTCTATAAATTAACTCTGGGATTAGAATTCAACCTACATATAAAAATCCCTTACGAAGCTTTCATTTCTTTGGCTGCCTTAATTATTTCAGGTAGAACCTTTGAAGCATCTCCTATAATTCCATAGTCAGCTGATTCAAAAATGGGTGCATCTTTATCTGTATTAATCGCTACAATACATTTTGAGGAGCTTACGCCTGCCAAATGCTGGATAGCTCCTGAAATACCTGCAGCTATGTATAAGTTTGGTGCAATGATTTTACCGGTCTGCCCAGTATGTTCTTCATGTGGTCTCCAACCTTCATCAGAAACTGGCCTGGAACAAGCCGTTGCTCCACCTAAAACTTCAGCTAATTCTTCAATAGGAGCCCAATTGTCAGATGATTTCATCCCTCTACCCCCAGAAATAACAATTTCTGCATCCGTTAAGATAAGCTTTCCTGTCTGTTTTTGACTATCTATTACACTGGTCTTCATATCACTAGCTTGTACCTCAGAAGAAATAGTCTTAATTTCCGGACTTGTATTCTTTTCCCTTATTTCAAATGAATTTTTGGAAAGAGTCAATACAGCCTTCTCTGTCTTTATTACCATATTGGCAAATCCATTCCCGGAAAACACCTTCTTTAAGACCGTAACTGGTTCAAATGAGCTAGGAAGTTTAATTACCCCTGATGCCAGACCAGCTTTTAAGCGAACTGATAATCTGGGTGCAATAGCTTTTCCATTATTGTTGTGAGAAAGTACTACTACCCTTGCATTTTCATTTTCTGCAACCGAAGAAATAAGTTTTGTGTACACCAGGTTATCAAGTGTTTTTAAAAGGTCATCCGACACATTCACGATCTTTTCAGCTCCATACTCACCTAGCTTAGAAAGTTCTGACTCATCTACTGCTCCAATTGATAAAGCAATGGTTTTAGCACCCATCTTTTCAGCTAGAGCACTTGCATAAGAGACCAATTCAAATGATGACTTTTTAAATTTGCCATCCCAATTCTCAGTAAAAACTAATACTGCCATTATATACTGGTTTAATTTTTTATTATTATTTCAATATTCAAATATTTAAAGAACCTTGGCTTCTGTTTGAAGCAATTCAATAAGATCTTTTGCATTTTCCACCTCAATCATTTTACATGGAGGTTTAGCTTGCGGAAGTTCAAACGCCTCAATCTCAGTGATCGACTCAACCTCTGCAGCAGGCACAACATTCAGAGGCTTTTTTCTTGCCATCATTATTCCCCTCATTGCCGGGATTCTAGGTTCTTTAGTTATTCCCTTTTGAACAATAGCAACAAAAGGAGCAGCTATTTCAATACTTTCCTTTCCGCCATCAATATCTCTAGTAACTTTGATTGAAGCACCATCCATTTCCAGGCCTGAAACAGCAGATACAGAAGGTACACTTAGGAACTCTGCAAGCATGCCGCCCACTGCAGATCCATTAAAATCACTAGACTCAATTCCAGCCATTACTAAATGGGGACCATCTTCATTTCTTAGGTATTCAGCCATTTGATAGGCCACAGAATAACTATCTCCAGGTGTGGATTCAATTCTTACAGCATCATCCGCCCCAATAGCCAAAGCTTTTCGAATTGTAGGTTCTGATTCTTTATTTCCTACCGTAATTACTGTAACAGCATTTACAGGATTCCCACTATCTTCTTTAAGCTCCATTGCCCGAGTTAGGGCCAGTTCATCCCAGGGATTAATAACCCATTGAACACCGGATGCATCGAATTTTTTGTTATCCTCTGTAAACCTGACTTTGGTAGTTGTATCAGGTACATTATCGAGGCAGACAAATATCTTCATTAATGATATATTTTAAGTTATTGTTCAAAAATTATTTCAGGTTGGCAAATATAAGAAATTCTTAGGTTTTTTCAGTCTCGTAAATTTCAGATAGTATACCAGGGCCTCATCTGTCTTTCAACCAAAAAAGAGAGCTCCTTTAAGGGAAGCTCTCTTTAATAATTTATATCAATCAATTCCTGGACTTTTAAGCCTGTGCTGTAGGTCCTCCGAAATTCATAGGTATTACCGGACCTCCAGCTCCCTGGACATCTTTAATAGGCCCATGAATAGCCTCATACTTTTTAATATTATCCTGCAATGCTAGCATAAGACGTTTGGCGTGCTCGGGTGTGAGAATTATTCTTGATTTAACCTGAGCTTTCGGAATCCCTGGCATGACCCTAACAAAATCAACCACAAATTCTGAGCTTGAATGTGTTATAACAGCAAGATTGGAATAAACTCCCTGTGCAACATCCTCATTTAGCTCAATACTTATCTGATTTTTGGCTTTATTGTCTTCCATGAATAAAAATAATTATTTTTTGAATTATTCTTCTATAATAACATCAACATCAGTCTTCTCTTCGGTATCACCTAAAAGCATATCAAACTCTTCCTTCGAACCAACAACCATGTCGTTATAGTCACGAATACCGGTACCTGCAGGAATTAAGTGGCCAACAATAACGTTTTCCTTCAAACCTTCCAGCAGATCAACCTTACCATTTATTGCAGCTTCATTTAATACTTTGGTTGTTTCCTGGAATGATGCCGCAGAAATGAAACTCTTGGTCTGCAATGCAGCTTTTGTAATACCCTGAAGTACCTGATTAGAAGTTGCAGGGATAACATCTCTCGACACAATTAGCTTCATGTCTTTCCTTTTAAGCATAGAGTTCTCATCCCTCAATTTTCTTGCAGTAATAATTTGCCCTTCCTTTACTGTTGTTGAGTCTCCATTTTCCATCACAACTTTTTTATCGTAAATCCAGTCGTTTTCATTCATAAATTCCCATTTATCAATCACCTGCTTCTCAAGGAATTTAGTATCACCAGCATCGTCAATAATAACTTTACGCATCATTTGACGAACTATTACTTCAAAGTGCTTATCATTAATTTTTACACCCTGGAGACGGTATACTTCCTGGACTTCATTCACAATATATTCCTGAACTTTAATAGGACCCTTAATTGCTAAAATATCGGCAGGAGTAGTAGCACCATCTGACAAAGAAATACCAGCTCTTACATAATCATTCTCCTGAACAAGTATTTGTCTTGAAAGTGGAACCAGGTATTTTTTAATCTCACCTGATTTTGACTTGACAATAATTTCCCGGTTACCTCTTTTAATCTTGCCAAAGCTTACTTCACCATCAATCTCTGAAACAACGGCTGGATTGGATGGGTTCCTGGCTTCAAACAACTCTGTTACCCTAGGCAAACCACCAGTGATATCACCTGATTTTCCAATTGCCCTAGGTATCTTCACAAGGATATCTCCCTCCTTCACAACTGCTGATTCATTTACAACAAGGTGAGATCCAACAGGTAAATTGTATGATTTTAGAGCCTGGTTTTTCTTATCCGTTATCTTAATAAGAGGAATTTTGCTCTTATCCCTTGTTTCTGTTATTACTTTTTCTCTGAAACCAGTTTGCTCATCGGTTTCTTCGCGGTAAGTAATTCCATCGATTAGGTGATCGAACTTAATAGTTCCAGCAGATTCTGAAATGATCAAGGCATTGTAAGGATCCCATTCACAAATCAATTCGCCTTTCTTGACTGAACTTCCATTTTTAATAAAGAGTTTTGCTCCATATGGAATATTATGTGTACTTAAAGCAATTTTAGTTGTTTTGTCAATTATCCTTAATTCAGCTAAACGACCAATCACAACATCAACCTTATTCCCCAGCTCATCTACCTTAGAAACAACCCTAAGCTCCTCAATATCAACTACTCCATCAAACTTTGCAGTTATGTTACTATCAGTTGTAATATTACTAGCAGTACCACCGACGTGGAAAGTACGCAAGGTAAGCTGTGTACCAGGTTCTCCAATTGACTGGGCAGCAATAACACCAACCGCTTCCCCTTTTTGTACCATCCGACCGGTTGACAAATTACGTCCGTAACACTTAGCACAAACACCTTTTTTAGACTCACAGGTTAATACTGACCGAATCTCAACTTGCTCAACTGGTGATTCTTCAATTGTTTCCCCAATTTTCTCAGTAATCTCTTCTCCTGAAGCAATAATCAAATCGCCAGATAAAGGATGATAAACATCGTGGACAGTAGTACGACCCAAAATTCTCTCATACAGTGATTCTACAACATCTTCGTTTTTCTTAATGGCAGTAGCTACAAGGCCTCTAAGCGTTCCACAATCTTCATGATAGATGATTACATCTTGTGAAACATCCACCAAACGTCTGGTTAAATAACCTGCATCAGCAGTTTTCAGAGCTGTGTCAGCCAAACCTTTTCGTGCTCCGTGAGTAGAAATAAAATACTCAAGAACAGAAAGGCCTTCCTTAAAGTTTGAAAGAATTGGGTTTTCAATAATTTCAGATCCTACAGATCCTGATTTTTGCGGTTTCGCCATCAAACCCCTCATACCTGACAACTGACGAATCTGCTCCTGTGATCCCCTTGCCCCTGAATCCAACATCATATACACCGGATTGAAACCCTGATTATCAGTAGATAATTGCTTCATTAAGGTTTGCGTTAAGCGTGCATTTGTATGCGTCCAGATATCAATTACCTGGTTATATCGTTCATTATTTGTAATGAAACCCATATTGTAATTATTCATTACTTCATCAACCTGATCATACCCTTCATTTACGAGGGTTTGTTTCGCTTCAGGGATAATTACATCGTCAAGATTAAATGATAAGCCACCTTTGAAGGCCATTTTATAGCCCATGTTTTTAATATCGTCAAGAAACCTTGTGGCTACAGCAGTTCCTGTTTTCTTCAGTACTATACCAATAATATCTCTAAGTGATTTCTTTGTTAAAAGTTCATTAATAAAACCTATATCAGCTGGAACAAATTCATTAAACATAACACGTCCAACCGTAGTTTCAATTACCTTCTCAACGGGAACATCATTTTCAACATCATTAACCCTCACTTTTATTATTGCATGCAGGTCTACTTTCTCCTCATTGTATGCAATCATTACCTCTTCAGGAGAATAAAAGGTTAATCCTTCACCTTTCACCTTCTCCTTACCTGAACTCTTTCTTGCTTTGGTAATATAATATAAACCTAAAACCATGTCCTGTGAAGGAACTGTAACAGGTGCTCCGTTTGCAGGATTCAGAATATTATGAGAAGCCAACAGCAATAGCTGAGCTTCTAAAATAGCTGCATTCCCAAGTGGTAAATGAACAGCCATCTGGTCACCATCAAAGTCAGCATTGAAAGCAGTACAAACCAGTGGGTGAAGCTGAATAGCTTTTCCCTCAATTAATTTTGGTTGAAAAGCCTGAATTCCTAATCTGTGCAAGGTAGGAGCCCTGTTTAACATAACAGGATGACCTTTAAGTATGTTTTCCAGAATATCCCAAACTACTGGATCTTTCTGGTCAACAATTTTCTTCGCTGATTTTACAGTTTTTACGATTCCTCTTTCAATAAGCTTCCTAATGATAAAAGGCTTATATAATTCTGCGGCCATATCCTTCGGCAAACCACATTCATGCAGATTTAACTCAGGACCAACAACAATTACTGACCTAGCAGAATAGTCAACCCTTTTTCCAAGCAGGTTTTGACGAAAACGTCCCTGTTTCCCTTTAAGACTATCGCTTAGAGACTTGAGTGGCCTATTCGCTTCCGTTTTTACTGCATTAACTTTCCTGGAGTTATCGAATAATGAATCTACAGATTCCTGGAGCATTCTTTTTTCATTTCTAAGAATTACCTCAGGAGCTTTTATTTCAATTAGTCTTTTTAATCTATTATTTCTGATAATGACTCTACGGTATAGATCATTCAGGTCGGAGGTAGCAAAACGACCACCATCAAGAGGGACCAGCGGTCTTAACTCTGGTGGAATTACTGGTACAACTTTAATAATCATCCATTCAGGGCGATTAGTATTTCTGGAAGCCCTAAATGCCTCAACTACCTGTAACCTCTTTAAGGCTTCATTCTTTCGTTGTTGTGATGTTTCGTTGTTTGCCTGATGACGAAGTGAATAAGAAAGTTCATCAAGGTCTATCCTTGAAAGAAGCTTATGCAAAGCTTCTGCTCCCATATCCGCAATAAATTTATCAGGATCAGATTCATCCAGATATTGGTTTTCTTTTGGTAATGTTTCCAGAACATCAAGATATTCCTCTTCTGTTAAGAAGTCAAGATATTTAATATCGTCTGCTTCTTTAATCCCAGGGTTAATAACTACATACCTTTCATAATAAATGATGGTATCAAGTTTTTTCGTAGGTAAGCCCAGCAAATAACCAATTTTATTAGGTAGAGATTTGAAATACCAAATATGTACCACAGGAACAACCAGGTTTATGTGACCCATTCTTTCTCTCCGCACTTTCTTCTCGGTTACTTCCACTCCACATCGATCGCAAATAATCCCTTTATACCGGATTCTTTTGTATTTACCACAGTGGCATTCGTAGTCTCTCACGGGCCCAAATATTCTTTCACAAAACAAACCATCCCGCTCTGGCTTGTATGTTCGATAATTAATTGTTTCTGGCTTCAGTACTTCTCCGCTTGAACGCTCAAGAATCTCTTCAGGAGAAGAAAGGCCTATTGTAATTTTCTTAAAATCGCTTCTTACTTTTGTGTCTTTTCTAAAGGACATGGTACAAGTATTAAAATTTTTAATCAAAAAATTTAAAAATTCCCGGTGCTAAACTCTACTCAGTTAGCTTGAGATTTAATCCTAATCCCTTCAATTCATGCAATAATACATTCAGGGATTCAGGAATTCCGGGTGCAGGCATGTTCTCGCCTTTCACAATAGCTTCGTAAGTTTTGGCCCGGCCAATAACATCATCAGATTTTACTGTAAGTATTTCCTGCAGTATATTCGCTGCTCCGAATGCTTCCAGAGCCCAAACTTCCATCTCACCAAAACGCTGGCCACCAAACTGTGCTTTACCACCAAGAGGTTGCTGAGTAATAAGAGAGTAAGGCCCAATTGACCTGGCATGCATCTTATCGTCGACCATATGACCAAGTTTCAACATATAAATTACTCCTACTGTGGCAGGTTGATCAAATCTTTCACCAGTACCGCCATCATATAAATATGTTTTGCCATAATTTGGCAAACCGGCTTTAGCAGTGTATTCGTTAATTTGTTCAAGGGTAGCACCATCAAAAATTGGTGTTGCAAATTTCAATCCTAACTTCAGACCAGCCCATCCTAGCACAGATTCGTAAATCTGACCAAGGTTCATCCTTGAAGGAACACCCAATGGATTCAAAACGATATCGACAGGTGTACCGTCTTCAAGGTAGGGCATATCTTCCTCACGTACAATCTTTGCAACGATCCCTTTATTTCCATGGCGTCCAGCCATCTTATCACCCACCTTTACTTTCCTCTTCTTAGCAATATAAACCTTTGCAAGCTGTATAATACCTGCTGGTAGTTCATCACCAATCACAATATTGTATCTCTTTCTCTTAAATACTCCATCAATCTCTTTAAACTGAAGCATATAATTATACAACAAGGATTTAATGACCTCATTCTTCTTCTTATCCGTTGTCCATTTTGATGGATTCACATTTAAGAAGTCGATACCCTGCAAGCTTTTCTGAGTGAACTTTGTTCCCTTTGGTATAATATCCGCATTGAGAAAATCTTTTACACCCTGTGATGTTTTACCATTTACCAGGATAAAGAGTTTATCAACCAATTTGCTATTTAGTTCCTCAACCTGCTTATTAAACTCAGCTTCGATCCTCTCAATTATTGGCTTTTCAGCTGACTTAGATCTTTTATCTTTAATGGATCTGGAGAACAACTTCTTGTTTACCACAACTCCATCAAGTGATGGCCCTGCCTTTAATGAGGCATCTTTAACATCGCCTGCTTTATCTCCAAAAATAGCTCTAAGTAATTTTTCTTCAGGAGATGGGTCAGATTCTCCTTTTGGAGTGATCTTGCCAATTAATATATCTCCCGGCTTAATATGAGCACCTACGCGAATCAATCCATTTTCATCAAGATTCTTGGTAGCCTCCTCACTCACGTTCGGAATATCAGAGGTAAGTACTTCAAGGCCTCTTTTTGTATCACGAACCTCAAGAATGTATTCATCAATATGAATTGAAGTAAATACATCTTCTTTCACAACTTTTTCAGATATAACAATAGCATCCTCAAAGTTATACCCTTTCCAAGGCATAAAGGCAACCTTCAGGTTCCTACCCAATGCCAGTTCACCATTTTGTGTAGCATATCCCTCAGTTAAGATTTGCCCTTTGGTAACCTTTTCACCCTTTTTAATAATGGGTTTCAGTATTATAGTAGTATTCTGGTTTGTCTTCTTAAACTTTGACAATTTATAAGACTTAATATCGTCATCAAAGCTTATGAATTTTTCTTCATCAGACCTAGTATAGCGGACTACAATATGGTTTGCATCAACTGATTCAACTACTCCATCGCCTTCTGCAGTTATCAGAATTCTTGAATCATTCACCATCACCTTCTCAATTCCAGTACCTACAATTGGAGATTCCGGACTTATAAGAGGAACGGCCTGCCTCATCATGTTTGATCCCATAAGTGCCCTGTTGGCATCATCGTGCTCAAGGAAAGGTATTAGAGAAGCAGCAATAGAGGCGATCTGGTTTGGCGCAACATCCATCATGTCAACGCCTTTTGCATCATAATATGGAAAATCGCCTTCAAACCTTGACTTTACTTTTGGGTTAATGAAATGACCATCTTCTTTGTAAAGGGCATTTGCCTGTGCAATTACTTTGTCTTCTTCTTCCTCAGCACTCAGGAAAACAACCTCTTCATTATTCAGGTTAATTACACCATCGTCTACAACTCTATATGGAGTTTCAATAAAACCAAGATCATTGATTTTAGCATACACACACAATGAAGAAATAAGTCCAATATTCGGTCCTTCCGGTGTTTCAATTGGACAGAGTCTTCCATAATGGGTATAGTGAACATCCCTTACTTCAAAACCTGCTCTTTCTCTTGATAAACCACCTGGTCCGAGTGCAGACAATCTTCTTTTGTGTGTCATCTCAGCCAATGGATTGGTTTGATCCATAAACTGTGAAAGTTGGTTTGTACCGAAGAATGAGTTTATAACAGAAGATAAAGTTTTCGAATTCACCAGGTCAATGGGCTTAAATAGCTCATTGTCTCTTACGTTCATACGCTCTCTAATAGTTCTGGCCATTCTTGCCAGACCTACTCCAAACTGATTGTGGAGTTGTTCACCAACTGTTCTGACCCTACGATTACTCAAATGGTCAATATCATCAACGTCTGCTTTTGAGTTTAATAGTTCAATTAGATATTTAATGATTTCAATTATATCTTCTTTGGTAAGAACCCTGATATCCATACTTGTATCAAGACTAAGCTTTTTATTAATCCTATATCTTCCTACTTCTCCAAGATCATATCTTTTAACTGAGAAGAAAAGCTTATCAATTACATCTCTAGCAGTCGCCTCATCAGGTGGCTCAGAATTTCTTAACTGACGATATATATGCAGTACGGCTTCTTTTTCAGAGTTACATGGATCTTTTTGAAGTGTATTATATATAAGCGTATAATCAGTGCTTGTAACATCTTCCTTATGTAAAAGGATAGTTTTCGCTCCTGAATCTAGAATAAAATCTAAATGTTCATTTTCAATAATAGTTTCACGGTCAATGA
>JASJGS010000167.1:0-9776 GCA_033791445.1 Bacteroidales bacterium
TATGAAAAGCCATAGATGCAGTTAATAATCACCAGTTTAGGTAGTTCTCGTTTGATTACAAAATTATATAGAGGGTTTTCAGTATTACGATATTGTATTTGTAATAGTTACAAACCACCCCGACCACCAACTGGTGGACACCCCTCCAAATTTGGAGGGGAATATGTTAGTTTGTTATTAAGATAATTCATTTCTCCTCCTAAGAGGAGCCCGTCCGACCAATGGAATTATTCATCCGGGCGGAGAGACCCCGAGTGCAAACGAAGGGGAGGTGGTTTTTCACCACCTTATAAATGGTTTTTAATTAAGAATAAGGAGACCTATTTAAGCACTTTAGCCTCTTCTACGATAATATCATAGGTATAACCATAGCCAAAATCACGATTTAGAGCGACTACGCCTTTAACACTAATAATTGCACCTACCTCGACATCAGAAGCGGAGGTAACTGTTAGGTCAAAAAGTCCTTGATAGTCAGTACCATCCTGCAGATGGATCCAGTTTTTGCCCATGATTTG
The DNA here is from genome assembly GCA_033791445.1 of Bacteroidales bacterium. Taxonomy (GTDB): domain Bacteria; phylum Bacteroidota; class Bacteroidia; order Bacteroidales; family VadinHA17; genus JANTGF01. The sequence continues at coordinate 519 of JASJGS010000167.1, forward strand.
AGCATTGAATTTTGTTACCTGCCCTTTGATTGTAACGGTTTTGCCTTCATACTTTTCTTTGTTGGCAAATAAATCTGATATGGTGAGTCCTCCTTCGGCAGGATCAATTTCAAGATTCATTTTAGAATCCTTCTTTACCATTGCTGAATGGGTAGTAGCAGGTATATCCTGTTTTGCATCCAGGTCGGGACTATCACTCACTTTTTCAAGGAACAGAACAGACTCGAACTCTCTATTAAGCTCCTTACTGGTAAAGTTTGGCATTTCCATCCCACCCTTGTAATAATAAAATTTCCCAACTACTGCATCCATACTTGGAACTGCCAACCACTGATCCTCTCCACCCTCACGAACTAACAGGTAGGTATAATTATTTGTTTGCAATACTTCCATTAGCTTAACTTTGTGTACCCCAGGCTCAAGGTCCTGAACAAACTTGGGTTTTGTGCTACCTCCACAGGAAACCAGAAGAGAAATTGTAATGAATACAGTCAATATCTTTTTCATAATTTTGATTTTTTCGGATTTATTTTAACGCCTCGAAAGTAAGTATTTATTTTGAAATATACTTTTTCACCCCTTTATTTTCAGTCGGTTTTACTCATATTTAGAACGAGTACAATATTCTAATATTTGATAGTAAACTACATTTTAGAAATCACAAAGGCAAAAAAAATCCTTTGCACATGACAAAGGATTTCTATTTCAATATGGTTTAGAATTCTATTTTGCTGTTGGGTCAGGATGAGCAATCTTTTTTACAGCCTCATCAAAATTAAATGGCTTGTGGAAAGGATTTTTCTCATTATGACATGTTTCGCACACTTCTTTGGTAGGTAGTATCAAACCAGCTTCCATACTTTTTTCGCGACTTTTCATAATGGACATATTCTTGTATTTACTTCCAGGACCATGGCATGATTCACAAGAAACACCCTCCGTAACTTTAACTCCTCCATTGAGGCTTTTGTCGATAGCTCCGGCAGTAGCATGGCAGGAAAGGCATCCAGGATCTTTAGTTGGATCTTCTATCCCCTTTTCTTTAGCATATGCCATAGATTCCTCATTGCTTAATGATTTCATGGAATTGGAATGTGGGGCTGCCAGCCATTTATTGTATTGCTCACCCTTGTCCTCCTTATTGTGGCACATTTTGCATTTACTAGCACCAATATACTTAAAGTCCTGTGCTGATAAAGCACCTCCCATAAGTAAGGCCAGTCCAAGAATTAGTAGAGATTTTTTAGTAAACATAATTTTAGATTTTAAGTTTAAAATTGTTATTCAGGTTGATAAAAATAAATATTATTATTAATTCTTAATCAATTATCATACCAAAAATTCAATTCAATATCTTAATTATAAACAGTATAAATAAGGAAAACTCTAATCGTCAATAATCATCTTGAATTAATTTATTACGAGAATTTATTACCCGAATAAAAGGAAATTAAGGATTAAGATTGTTAATTTTAGCCTTTTACAAATTCATTATCTGTATGAATTTAGAATTGACTCATAAATATTTGCAAATCAATCTACACTTCAACCACCAAAATATTGGATTATATTCCATCTTTCTTTTTTTCATATATTTATTCCCATTTTGTAATACTATGGGACAAAATGTCCTGGCTCAGAATGGAAAAGAAGGTTCTTATACTGTTCGTTGGGTATCAGAATACCCATCCTCTGAAAATAAACAAAACCAGAGTTTCAAAGAGAAAGTTTCAGATTTAGTTTTTGGTAAAAAGAAAGTAGAAATAAGTAAGCCATTTGCAATCTTAGGTGAGGGTCCGAACCGTTTTTGGTTGCTAGATCAAGGCACGGGATCTCTGGCCAATATTACAGATGGGAATATCGAAATACCATTTGCATTTAGAAAAGAAAATACAATATATCCATCTTTAACAGGTATCTGCTTCTTCCAGGATAAGCAAATATTATTTTCCGACTCCCGATTAAATAAAATATTTATTCTTTCTGCTAATCAAAAGCAATTGAAAGTATTAAATGATTCACTTAGCCTGGAACAACCAACAGGAATAGCCTGGTCGCCGATTAATAACGAGATCTGGGTGGTAGAGACAAGTGCACATCGCATAGCTGTATTGTCTCCCTTCGGTAAAATAATACGGAGATTTGGTAAGAGAGGTGGCGGTCCCGGAGAGTTCAATTATCCTACCTATATATGGGTTGATACCCATGGGAATGTTTACATTGTTGACTCAATGAATTTCAGGCTTCAAATTTTCAATAATAAAGGAGATTATATTTCCTCATTTGGTGAAATTGGAGATGCCAGCGGCTATTTTGCGCGACCTAAGGGAGTTGCTACTGATTCACAAGGAAACATTTATATTGCAGACGCTTTGTTCCACGCAGTACAGATTTTCGACAAAAAAGGAAGTTTCCTATCATATTTTGGTACCCAGGGGCACGACAAAGAAGAATTTTGGATGCCAACTGGAATTTTTATCGATAAAAACGATTATATTTATGTGGCCGATACCTATAATTCAAGAGTTCAGATCTTCCAACTAGTTGAAGAATAAGAAGATGAAGTATTACTGTTTACTATCAAGCTTTTTGTTGCTTTTTATTCCTTTCTCCCTTAATGCACAGATGCTTGAAAATAGCAAGCATAATTTATCTGCAAAGGGTAGAGGCAACATCAAAGCTTCCGGAGAATCACAAACCTGCATATTTTGTCATACTTCCCATAGCAGAGGTGGTCCTAAAGGTCCTATGTGGAACCGAAATGACCAGGGAAGAACCTATATTTTATATAATAGTTCCACAATTGATGCAATTCCAGGGCAACCGGATGGAAGTTCAATTCTATGTCTCTCCTGTCATGATGGTACAACTGCTTTAGGAAATATTCGTAGTAGATCTACTCATATAGGTTTTGGCAGAGGTGTTACACGAATGCCCCATGGCAGCAGCAACCTATCTACTGACCTGTCCGATGATCATCCTATCTCTTTTGTTTACAACGCTTCTCTTACAGGTATGGATGGCCAATTAAAGGATCCTGAAACAATTCTGGAACCAGTATCCCTTGAAAATGAAAAGGTTCAGTGTACCTCGTGCCATGATCCACATAGTGAGCTATTTGAAGATTTTTTGGTGGTCACCAATCAATTCTCAGATCTGTGTTTCCATTGCCATGAAAGGAATTATTGGGGTAGCTCAAGCCATAATCTCTCAATAGCAACCTGGAACGGGTCGGGTATAAATCCATGGCCACACACAACTTTTACCAGTGTTACGGAAAATGCTTGCGAAAACTGCCACAATCCTCATTCTGCAGGTGGAAAACCCCGTTTAATGAATTACCTTGCTGAGGAACAAAACTGTCTTTTCTGCCATAATGGAAATGTAGCGGAAACAAATATTGAGACTCAGCTGGTAAAAAGTTATTCCCACAATGTATATGCTTTTAACCTGCAGCATGACCCAACAGAAGAGTTCACTGCTCTCAACCTGCATGTGGAGTGTGAAGATTGCCATAATCCTCATGCCGTGCGCAAGCTATTAGCAGTAGCACCCAATGTAAATGGATACATTGAGGGGGTAAAAGGGGTAAACAGCTCAGGAATTCCAATATTTCCCGTTCAATATGAATATGAAATATGTTTCCGCTGTCATGCTGATAGTCCACTGAAACCGGCAAGCACTACCGGGCGACAAATTGAACAAAGTAATGTTCGTCTTGAATTTGATTTGAGCAATCCTTCTTTTCATCCAGTAGTTAGTACAGGGGTAAATCCAAATGTTCCCAGCCTTATTTCGCCTCTTACAGAAGCCAGTCAGATTTATTGTTCTGATTGCCATGCAAGCGATGGTTCTGATTCACCAGCAGGACCACATGGATCTATCTACCCGGCTATTTTAAAATATCGTTATGATAAGGCAGATAACACTATTGAATCTTCATTGAGCTATGAGCTTTGTTATTCCTGCCACGATCGAAACTCGATACTAAATGACCGGTCCTTTAAAGATCACAGCAAGCATATCAGGGATGTAAACACGCCCTGTAATGCATGTCATGATCCCCATGGAATAAGTAGTACACAGGGAAATAGTTCGAACAATTCTCACCTGATAAATTTTGACCGAAGTATTGTAAAGCCCGATAGCCAGGGCAGGCTTTATTTTGAAGATTTGGGAAACTTCAGAGGACGTTGTTTTTTAACCTGCCATGGAGAAGAACATAATCCAGAAAGTTATTAAGCTGTACTAAATTTATGGGTTTTTATCAGGCAATTATTCCTTGCATCTACTATTCAATTGTTGATGTCTCACCACTATTTTTATTTATACTAATTAAGATTTGACCGTTTGATAGCTTGTTTCTCACCTACGATTTAAGAAATTGCTTAAGTTTGTGTTAACGACACTGACTAAATCTACATTCATTGAAAACTTTTTCGAAGAAAAATCTGTTTCTATGGATCATTGTGCTTTTCTCATTTAAAAGCATCTATTCTCAGACTTTACCAGGGGATATTGCTCATCTTTTGCGAATTGAAGAAGGATTGAAAGCCCCTATACAGATGGCTATAGATCAAGACGATAATATATTTGTAACGGATACCAGAGAAAAACAAATTTTAATATATAGTTCCACAGGTGAATTGCTTGATACTATAAATCCAGAGAATTCACCTCTTTCCATTGCTATAAATAAAAATAATGAGGTTTTTTATGGAGATATAGAAACAGGTTCTATATTCAGGCTGGAAGCAGATGGAAGTAAAACTGAATTTTATTCCGGAACCCAATACCCAAATTCAATGGTATTTGATGCAGATGGACTGTTATATGTGGTGGATAGTGAGCTTAAAAAGGTTATTGTACTTGATCTATCGGCAAATGTAATTCAAACGATAGGAGAAGGAACATTAATTTTCCCGACAGGAATTGCCTATAATCAAAACAACCGTACTTTACTTGTAGCTGAGCATGGTGGCTTGGGAACCGGGTTTAATCCTGTAGTGAAGGTCTGGATGTTTGATTTGGATGGATCCATCTCAGGTAGCTTTGGTAGCCATGGAAACAAAGAGGGCGAATTTTACAGGATTCAGGGTTTATCAGTTGGTAGATGTGGAAATATTTATGTTACCGATCCCTATCAGGGACAAGTAAATATTTTTGATCAGGATGGTAGTTATATTACCCGGTTTGGAGAATTCGGTGATTCTTCAGGTCAGTTAAATGTTCCAATGGACATTCTCTTTAACTCAAAGGATGAGATCCTGGTGAGTTCAATGAACAACGGGGCTGTTGAAGTTTTCAATATAATAGACACTTTACCCTCTGCCAGAATTGAAAGCCAAAACTATTCCATTTGTCAAAATGAAACTTTTGAAATTGATGTTCTTTTTACAGGAACAGCACCCTGGTCTTTTAACTATACTGTGAATGGAGTAGATACCACCCATGTTAACAATATTGTAGATAATCCCTACTCCCTACCTATATCAAAATCCGGTACTTATGAAATAATAAGCATCTCAGATGCAAAGTACGTTGGATCCTGCCTTACAGGCAATACAAGCATAAGCATTAATAGCGAACCTCCCTCCTCCAATATTTCAAGTGGAGACATTACAATTTGTAAAGGTGAATCAACTAATATAATCATTGAATTTACTGGAATATCTCCCTGGACATTTAGCTACACAATAGATGGTTTAAACCTGAAAAGTATTACAACCACCAATAATCCTTACCTGCTAAATGTTTCTGAGGCCGGATTGTATGAGGTAGTATCTCTTGAAGGTGGAGGTTGTCTAGCTAGCATTTTGACCGGAAGTACCAATATTTCCGTAAATGTACTTCCTACTTCGGAGATAAGCATTGGCAATGCAACTGTTCCAATTTGTCAGGGGGAGGATACCGAACTGATCATAAAGCTTACTGGTTCAGCACCCTGGTCTATTACGTATACAAACGATGATTCAAATCCTAAAACTATCAACGATATAGTTGAAAACCAATATCACCTTTCTGTTTCTGATCAGGGTACTTATGAAGTCAAGCTGGTAACAGATAATAATTGCAATAATACAAATTCTATTGGCTATCCTGATATTTTAGTTAGAGAACCACCCCTACCTGGCTTCGATTTCAACTCAAATTCCCTGGAAATCAACTTCATAAACACTTCTCTTAACTCTGATTCATATTATTGGGATTTCGGTGATGGGAATACAAGCAATGAAACAAACCCAATTCATTTTTATCAGGAATCAGGTGAATACAATGTAACTCTTACATCATATAATGAAAACTGTGGAGAAGTGGCCTTTTCAGATACATTAAGGGTTTTGCAGTTGGATGCAGAAACTATTAAGCTTAAAGATATTGTTCGCTTATACCCGAATCCAACAAGTGGAATATTGACTATAGAAATAAATAAATCATTTCAAAAAGATATTCAGGTTGAAATATTAAATGTGCATGGACAGAAGATTTATTCCAGACATTTTTGGTCTGAAGGAATAAAAGAACATATTGATTTAAAACCTTTTCCAAAAGGTGTTTATATAGTGAGGGTGGTTTCTGATAATTTGATTCGATCAGGAAAACTTATTCTTAGTAAATAATCCAATACCTGGGAATTTATAATGAAAAGTTTGACCAAAATACGTAATTCGCAACTGACTGTCAGCCTTTTGTCGATTATCTTATTGTTTCTGACAGCTTCAATAAGCTATTCTCAAGGCCACACTAATTTTACCTGTAATGCCTGTCATATATTCCACAATGCTCCAGGAGAAACATTAACAAGTGTGAATGGAAATGGGAATTTATGTATAAGCTGTCATAATCCTTCAGGACTGGCCAGTATACTTCCCTTTGACAACTCAGATAAAGCGATTCCAGGAACAGGCGGAACTTCCCATGCCTGGGGTGTACCAGCTATCAATGTAGCATATGAGACGAATGCCCCAAGTGACCCAGAAATGCTTCTTCGTCTTCCGGCTGGCAATATTATTTGCTCCACCTGCCATGATCAGCACAGTTCCAATTCAAATCCTTCTTACCTGAGATCTCTCAATACAGGTGATGCACTTTGTAAAGATTGTCATTCAGCAAGAGATATAGGGCGATATACGGACGATAATATGAATAATAAAGGAAGTCATCCTGTTGGATTAATCTATCCTTCAGGGAATAGTAGTTATAAGGAATCACCTACTGGCTCAGTTCTTCTGGTTGATGGAAATATTGAATGTTCCAGTTGTCATCAAACACATTACTCCACAACGGATGATGGCAATTTACTCAGGCAAACAAACAACGATATCCTATGTACCGAATGCCATACTTATAGTTCCCATAATTCAATGGGTTGCAATGCCTGTCATCAAACCCACAACAGCAGCAAGGACAATATCTATATGATAAGGGATCTGGTTACTACTCCTGCCAGTGGAGATTGGGCTGTTGTTTATACCGCTCAAAGTGGTCCCAATTCCGGGGCGGACGGAGATACAAGTTATGATGGTATTTGCGAAGTATGCCATACCAGTACCGATTATCACAGAAACGATGGCACTGGAACTAGTCATAATAATGAATCCAATTGTACGGCCTGTCATCCGCATGAGGATAGCTTTGCTCCCACCGGATGTGAGGACTGCCATGTTGCAAATTTTCCAAACTGGGGTACTGCGGATAGTCATTACGCACACACATCCAAATACTCCTACGTATGTAGTACATGCCACTATCAATATGGATCCGGGGGTGATCTGGAAGGAACTCATCCTAGCGGAGGATCTGCTATGGTAAATTTTGATCCGAATGGGATGGTATTTAGAAACGGGGCAGACATTAATATTCCAACCTACAATGGTGATCAATCATGCAGTAATATTTATTGCCATAGTGATGGTCAAACAGCCTATAGGGGAACAGATGGAACAATTACCTGGGGCTCTGCAGCACCACATATTGCAAACTATACAAACACACCACCCTGGACATCACCTGTAGGAACAATTTCTACCTGCGATGCCTGTCACTCAGGAGTAGGTAATATGTCAGGAGATTATACCATTACAATCCCTGGCCCAGCTGATCCTCAACCCCCTAATTATGGCGGACATAGAAGAACTCCCCATCAAGACAATGACGATCCCAATCTAGCCGGAAATGGCTGGAACGCAGTAAATTGTTTCTGGTGCCATAATGTATCTGATGGAGGTATTGGTTCTCCTATTCTGCAGGGAACCTATGGTACTTCATATCACGTGGATGGGGCTACTCATTTTGATCCAAGATTATTTGATAATGGAGGAACCATGGTTAACGGCACAGGATATAGTTATGATGGCACTCATTGTGGAGATGGAAGGAAATGCTGGTAATAAGAAGAATAATAGGTTTCCTCTTAGGCAAGCTCCGCAAATACAAAAGGGCTGATCTCCAGCCCCTTGTTATTCTATTAAAAATGCATTATTATCATTTATTCTTATAGAAACTACTCAACCTGAGCAGTCTTCTTTCTAAAGTTCCTTTCGTTAAACCAGGCAAATAATATAATCAGGACAAGTGAAGCCACGGTAAAATACACAAATTTTGGAATAGGTACAGCATCGCCCTGAGCATAGGAATGTAACCCCGCGAGATAATAGTTCACTCCAAAATAGGTCATCAAAACAGAAAAGAACCCAACCACCGAAGCCAGGTTAAAGGCAAAATTGCCCCTAAGACCAGGTACATTTCTCATATGGGTTATAAAAATATAAACCAGCGCCGTAATAAGTGCCCATGTTTCCTTTGGATCCCAGCCCCAGTAACGACCCCAGGATTCATTGGCCCAAACGCCGCCAAGGAAGGTACCTACCGACAAAAAGTAAACTCCAAGAATAAGTGATAGTTCATTAATCTCGCTTAGAGTTTTAATCTGTTTGTCGAGCTTAAATTTGTTTTTATCTGTCTTCATTATATATAGTACCAGATTAAACAGCCCCAGTACCATACCGGTTCCGAGAAAACCATAACTTGCTGTAATGACAGATACATGGATAGTTAGCCAATACGATTTTAAAACAGGCACAAGGTTGGTAATCTCAGGGCTCATCCAACTCATTCCGGCAACCAAAAGTGTTAACCCTGCTAAAACGGTAGTTAGCGAAAGTGTAATTTCCGATCGGCGCGAAAATATTAAGCCTCCCAAACAAGTGGCCCAGCTAACAAAAACCATCGATTCGTAGCCATTACTCCATGGGGCGT
>JASJGS010000168.1:0-3342 GCA_033791445.1 Bacteroidales bacterium
GAGAAACGTTCTTTAAAGTGAGAGCATTGCAACTTTCGAAATATCTATTTTCATTTTTCCTATGCACTACAAAGGAATAAACATGAAAAAATCTATTCTAATTTTACTATTTATAGCTTGCCAACTATATACCTGGTCACAGGGCTTTGATAATACAATAACAAAAAAAGGAGAACCTGCAAGCAGCGGTCCATTTAGCATAACTTCCAACCAATTTTATATTGCAGCGGAGGTTCAAGACAGGTGGGTTTCCTCCTCTAAGGAGATGCGTACAATTAGTGACCACCAAACTTGTAAAATTAAAGAAGATATTATTGTTTTAGAGCCGGATACACTTATTCTTGATGAAAAAGAAAGAATTAATATCTATAAAACATGGGTAAGTTTAAATTCTTCTGATATTTTATATAAGGGGGTTTTATACAAAGTGAATGATTCTTCCATAACCTTGTCAAATAGCTTTGCATTTATAGATTATGTAGAAAATGACTTTAAGACTATGACTTTTCAGGTTAATAATATAGAGATGATCAAGACCCGGAAAAAAAATAATGCCCTGCGAGGACTTTGGATAGGAGCCGTGTCGGGTTTTGGCGCAGCTATAATATGGGGTTTTACATCCCATGGTGGAAGTTTAAGTACTGCAGATGCTACATGGAAAGCTTTAACTTATGCTGTCCCTTCTGCAGCCATTGGGGCTGGTGTTGGAGCCTTAATTGGATCTGTAGTACATCTTAGAATTCCTATCCATGGGAATATGAACAAATATAATTCACGTAAAAAAAAGTTAAAAAAACGTTCTCTACGGTGATAGAAATGGAATTTTTAAATTATACAATTCCATTTTGGGCCTTCCCTCAAGTTCCAAAGGAGTAATTATGAAGAAAACAATTCTAATTTTACATTTTATTTTCTTTCTGGTGGTTACCTATTCCCAGGACTTTGATTTAATTATAACAACAGAAGGAGACTCCATTATTTGCAAAACTGATAGCATTACAGACTCATATTATTTTATCGAAATGTTGGTTTTGGACAAATGGATTCCAGCACAACTAGGTAAAATTACGATTAGTGATTATCAACCTAAAGTTATAAATAAGGAAGTGGTTGATGTAAAACTGGGCAAAGCAAAAATTAAAATCTATAAAGCATGGATTATTCCAAATAATCCTACATTTGAAGTGAGGGGTATTTTATATGAAATTAAAGATTCTTCTATAAGCTTGTCAAACTCTTCTGTTATTGAGGATTATTATGTAAAAAAAATTGAAACTTTTAATTTCCAAATCTCCGATATAAGGAAAATCAAAATAAGAAGAAATAATAATATTGTGAAAGGACTTTGGATTGGAGCCCTTTCAGGTTTTACGGTGGGAACTATATGGGGTGCTATCTATGGTGCAGATGAAGCAAATTCTGCCGCAAAAAACACTTTTATTGCTGCTTTTGAATTATCTATGCTAGGTGCTGGTATTGGTGCATTGATAGGATCATTCAAGATAGTAATTCCAATAAATGGCGACTTTACTAATTATCTTTTAAACAAGAAGAAGTTAAAGAAATATTCTCTACAGTTTGAAAACTAATCTGACAAAAATGAATGAGCAAAAGCAAAATACCCTTATCCAGGTTGGAATGTGGCTGGCCGTATTGGTTGGAAGTATGTATGGCCTGCTTTTTACCTTGTTGGGATATATCTTTGATGTGGGTCCGGGCAGTGGAATGGAAGGGCAATTCTGGAAAATATTACTGGTTGCTATTCCTTCCATTTTGATAGCAGCGTATATAGGTGAGCTTATTGTAAGGAAGCTGGCTCAAAGAATGCTGAAAAGCAATTTATCAATGCTGACCTATAAATTTAGATTATTCACCATTGTCCTTATAGGATGTACTGTGGCATTTATAGTTGGATTTGAAGTTGGCTATATACTTGGAAAAATTACTGGTACCATATCCGGAATAGAATGGGCTGAAATACTAATAAGAGGTCCGGCCATGGCTTTAATCATAGGAATCCCCATTGCTTTGATTGTTGCTATTTTTTATAGTGTTTTTGTTCATTTTTATTTGAAGGCAGAAAACTAATAGGGTAACTAGAATCAATACATCTGCTTATTCAGCCGATTGATATAAATAAACTGTGAAAACAATAGAATTATTTAGATTCTAATAAACAAGTATTATAATTGTAAGGTGAAAATATCATTAATGCTTTAATCAAACATTTTATATTATGTCGAGAATATTTACGCTTGCCTTATTTGTTATATCATCCATTATTCATGCCCAGACTGTAGAGTTGAAACTTTCTTCCGACGTTTGGCCTCCATTCACAAATGTTGATAGTGAGAAATCTATTGCATTGGATATTGTGGCGATAGCACTTGAACGAATAGAAATTAAAACAGATTATGAGATCGTAGATTTTGAACAGGTCATTTCAGGAATTCAGGATGGCAAATACGATGGTAGTGCCGCCCTCTGGTATAACTCCGAAAGGGATCAATACATGGAATTTTCAAAACCTTATTTGCAAAATCAATTGATACTGGTAGGAAGAAAAGGGAGTAATGTGCAAATATCATCGTTTTCAAGTCTTTCCGGGAAAAAAATTGGAGTGGTTGAAGGTTATGCCTATGGAGATTCATTAATGAAAAAGGAAGGCATTCAAATTGTGTATGGGAATAGTGATCAGCAGAATGTAGAAAGATTGTTATCAAAGATGGTAGATTATATACTTGTAGATGCCCTACTCTTGCAGTATTTATTTAAATATCAAATGAATGATGTTAGTGAATTCCTTGAAATAGGAGAGAAGCCTTTGCTTACCAAGTCCTTGCATTTCGCCATTCGTACGAAAATACCTGATGCGCAAAATATTATAACTTTATTTAATGATGAGATTGTTAAAATGATCTCTGATGGAAGCTACCATGATATTCTCGAACTAAACTGGATTCGTGCAGACATAGATGGGGATGGTGAGCTGGAGTTGGTTCTAAAAGGGAATAAAGCTGGGGAGGAGGCTCCCGATCATACCTATGATGTTTTTTATTCAGAAGAAAATAAAGATTCAAATCGATATTATGTAAATGGCAAGGTATATCATGGATGGGATAATGTACCAGAAGAATCGAAAATTAATATCCCTAAATTGGAAGCATATCCGACTCCTGGCTACGGAGGTATTAAATTCTGATTAATTGAATTTGGTCAATATTTATTGCGTTTTACCCTAACTGAAATAGATAATTATTGAAGAAGGTGCTAAGCTGATTTTCCAGGATATAATATTTTTTATCTCAAGTTTATCAGGCAGCCTTAAAAATTGTCACCTTA
>JASJGS010000169.1:0-34837 GCA_033791445.1 Bacteroidales bacterium
AATATTAAAGTTGAAATTATTAATGGAAGAGGGCAGGTGGTTTCTACATCTGAGCATAATTCAATGTCTGAACTTCAGCTTCCTTTTGAATTTAGTCCTTGTATTTACTTTGTGAGAATACAGACTAAAGAGGGTGAAAATTCGGTTGTAAAAGTGATTAGGAACTGAAAATCTATTTTTCCTATCCAATATTTGATTGGCGACACACCTGAGAGATTTCTTCAATTAATTCAGTATTTTTCTCAATTGCATTTCCAACAACAACAATATCTGCACCAGCATTTAATACCTTTCTAGCATCGGTTTCATTTTGAATTCCACCTCCCACAATCAAAGGAACTGAAATGTTTCCACAAACTGCTCTAATGGTTTCTTCAGGAATATGTTTGCGAACTCCACTTCCACCTTCCAGGTATATCATTTTTTGGCCAAGCATTTCACCTGCCATGGCGGTTGCAACTACTATTTCCTTTTTATCTGGAGGGATTGGATTGGTTTGACTCATATATTCAACCGCACTCCCTTGCCCTGAACCAACTAGTATGTATCCGGTAGAAATGACTTCAAGGCTCAATTTCTTAATAATAGGTGCTGCAATAACATGATTTCCAATCAGGTACTCTGTATTTCTTCCCGATATCAAAGACATCAACAAAATTCCATCGGCTTTTCCAGAAATCTGAACTAAGCTACCTGGAAACAACAAAATAGGAATATTTGTTAGGTTTTTTATTATTTCTATTGGTGTATCAAGGGTGTTAGAAACAAGACTCCCTCCAATAAAAATTAGATCTACCTTTGATTTGAGAGCAACTTGGATAGTTCTTTCCAGGTCTCTTTGAGAGTAATTCTCAGGATCAATTAGCAATGCAAATAGTTTCCTCTTTCCTTTACTCTTTTTAATAAACTGGTATATCATTCTTCTATTGGTTTGCAGCACAGAACAATAACATAATTGTCCATTTTAAAATAGTGCATATTAAATTCATTATGTTTTTTATCTGAGTGCACAAAGCCTTTAATATTTCCTTTTTCTGCAACTTCAAAAGGTTCAATAAAGAGGTGTTTTTTGAAGTTTAACTCGATTTTATCACAAATCTTATATAATGCTTCCTTGGCACACCAGTGAATGTACATATGGTATTTTCTTAAGTCAGGATCGCTGTTAATTATTTCCATAGGATGAATAAACTTATCAGATATATTCTCGATCCTATGAGACATAAATTCAAGGTCAATTCCAACTCTTTTAGTTTTACTCAATAAAACAGAAGTTAGTTTATGAGAATGGGAAATGCTAATTTGAAAAGAGTTATCTTTAAGATAGGGCTTGTTCGTTTTATCATATATTATTATAGCATTCTCTCCTGCTAATTCTTTTAGCAGAATCCTGACACTCAAAAATTCCAGTTTCCTATTATAGTTCTTAAATCCCTCCAGCCTAGTTTTTTCAAAAGGTTCTAATTTTACCATAGGTAACAGAGTCGCCATGTCTTCAGAAATTTCCCACATACCGAGAAGACAGCCCTTTGGCATTTCCTTTTTTACAATAAGACCCATACCCAATCTTAGTTAATTAAAATATTCAGGAAGTTTAATTAATAATGGAATTTAATCAAATTTAATTAATTCCATTCAAATGTATCAATAAAGTGAATGATATCCTGTCTGAAAAAGTCAATAACAGGTGCCAGGGAGTCCTTTTCAACTCTTGTTTTAAAGTAAAGAGCACCTCTTAGGAAATGATCCGTACTGTCCGTTAAATAAAATTGAACCGATGAAGCCGCATTGCCCTCAATATCATAGAGGATGCCGAAAACTCGATCATTGCTTTTATTAATCAGATGCTCATTAATGGCATCAGCTTTAACTGTATGTTTGTAGGCAAGGGTATGTGCATCTTCAAGAACGGCATTAAGGTTCCCTGTAACATTCTTGTAACTTATATGAATGCTGCCATTGTATCTGGGGAAGTCTATATTAATCCAACAGGGTTCAGTATTGGTACTTTCATCCTTTTTCACTACCGAATACTCCGGGTATTCAAAGCTATATGGGCAATCACTTTTGAATTGCTTGTATTTTTTTTGAGGAAAGTCAATCCGGTAATAACCTCTTGGTTTTGGGGTATACCTATCACGACACCCTGCAATAAGAAGAATGACAATGAAAATAGTTGCCGTAAATAATTTTGAAATATTATTTTGAATCATCATTTCCAGAATTTACTTTCACCTTGATTTTCTTAATTCTTCTTTTATCAACTGAATGGATAGTGAAGGTAATATCATCAAAATGAAAAGTGGCATTTTGATCAGGAATCTCACCACTCATTTCAAGTATAATACCTGCCAGCGTATCTGCATCCCCCTTAATTTCATCAAAAATATCATTGGGTGTTTTTACCACTTTAAAGAAATCGTTAAGCAGGGTCTTTCCCTCGAATAAGTATGTGTTTTCATCAATCTTCGTAAAGAAACTTTCATCTTCATCAAATTCATCAGTAATTTCGCCAACAATTTCTTCCAGAATATCTTCCAGGGTAACCACACCACTTGTACCACCATACTCATCAATTACGATTGCCATATGAATTTTCTTTTTTTGAAATTCTTGCAATAAATCATTTATTTTCTTTGATTCAGGTACAAAGTACGGTGGACGAATCAGCGATTGCCATTTAAAATTTACATTTTTATGTAGGTGCGGAAGAAGGTCTTTTATATATAAAATACCCTTAATATGATCAAACGATTCAGAATAAACAGGAATTCTGGAATAGCCTGATTCCATAATGAGATTGATTAGGTCAGAAAATGAAGTGCCAATATCAATTGCAAAAACATCGATTCTGGATTTCATTATCTCCTGAACATCTATGTTTCCAAATTTAACAATGCCTTTTAAGATATGTTCATCTTCGGCTATCTCAGTGGCTGATAGCTCTAGAGCATCAGAGAGTTGATCCATTGAAATAGCTGCTTTTTTATTTGAAAGTCTTTTATTAACAAAAGAGGTCGAAGAGACCATTACTGCAACAAGTGGATAAAATACTTTCTCAAGAAAAAATATGACAGGTGCCATTCGTAAGGAAAATTGAATAGCATATTGGTTGGCATATATTTTAGGAATAATCTCACCAAACAACAACAAAATGAATGTTATGAGTACAATTTGTATTATAAATCCCAGAACTTTTGCCTGGGAAAAATCAATTAGAGAATTTGTGATGTAACTTGATAAAATTACTATACCAACATTCACTAAGTTGTTCACAACAAGAATGGTGCCCAGCAGTTGTTCTGGCCTTTTATGCAGTGAAAGAAGCTTATCTGCTTTGTTAGATTTTGTATTTTGAACTTTATCGAGGTCAGAAGGTGAAAGTGAGAAAAAAGCAACCTCAGAACCAGAGATAAGACCAGAGCATATCAATAATAAAATTAATACAATAATACCTATGATCACGCCATAAGTGGGTGGATGGAACAAAAAGTTCAGCTCAGCCATCAATACAAGCGGGATAGGGTAGTCCGATTCCACAATGAATATATAAAATTAATCAAAATTGCTAGAAGGGAAGATCATCATCTCCCTGTGGGGATGAGTCTACACCAAAAGGATCTGAAGAAGTTTTACCTTTATTGTTGGATTCGTATGAAGTATCTCCGTTCTGGCCAGATGATTGCTCCCCTGCTGAGGAGGACTGATCATCAGATTTTCGGCCTAACATTTGCATATTGTCTCCAACTATTTCTGTAATATATCGCTTGTTCCCATCTTTATCATCATAGGAACGGTTTCTGATTTTTCCTTCAATATAGAGTGGCGTACCCTTTTTTACCCACTTCTCAGCTACTTCAGCTAATTTTCGCCAGAGTACAATATTATGCCATTCTGTATTGGTTACTCTGTCACCACCTTTGTTTGTATAGGTCTCACTTGTAGCAAGCGGGAACTTTGTAACAACAACACCATTATCCAGATATCTTACCTCGGGATCACGTCCTACATTGCCTACCAGAATTACTTTATTAATCATATATTAGAATCAAGTTAATGAATATGTAAAAGTAGAAATTTTATATAGATTTTCAAACAAAGGATGCTTGTTTTAATCGACCAGGAATTTTTCTATAAACGAGGAAAGGGGCTTGGGGAATGCCAGACTTTTTAATTCATTTCTATTTATTTTAACAAATTTGCTGTCCTTTAAATTTTCAAGATTATTTAATTTAAGGGAATAGAACTTGCCAATAATTATCTGGTGAGTTAGTAGGTGACGGAAGCTTTCATTACTTTCTTTAATTGTATTCTTCTTAATGGCTCGACTAAGTAACTCTTCAAATTCTTTATGAATTGTTGATTTTTTGGAACTGCTTTTTGTTTCTACCACAGGAAACTGATACAAGTCTGGCCAAATATCATTTTTCCCTCTTTTTTGGACATATATTTTTATATTGTCACTAATTATTAAAAAGTGAAGATATCTGGTTTTTTTCACTGTCTGAACCTTTTTAGGAGGAAGAGAAGCTACCTTGTTGTTTTGGAAAGCATAGCATGATTTTTTAAATATACAATCGCTACACAAGGGGTTTGAAGGAACACAATGAAGTGCTCCAAATTCCATTAGAGCCTGATTATGATCTCCAGGTTTCTCTTTTGAAAGCAATTCATTAGCCAGGTTCTGGATTGAGGAATCAAACTTTTTTTGATTTTTATTGTCGACCCCAAATATCCGTGAAATAACTCTAATCACATTCCCATCAACAACAGCCACGGGTTCATTTACTGATATAGAAGCAATGGCTGCTGCCGTGTATTTTCCGATTCCCTTAAGTTGTATTAGGTCGGCATAACTATCAGGAAATGAGCCATTAAATGCGCCCATTACCATTTTTGAAGCAGCAATCATATTTATTGCTCTATTGTAATAACCAAGGCCCTGCCATAATTTCATTACTTTTTCAGGCTTAGCTTCCGCCAGTGATTTTACATCTGGAAATTCTTCTGTGAAACGCAAATAGTAGGATAATCCTTGGGCGACGCGCGTTTGCTGAAGAATTATTTCGGAAACCCAAATTAGATAGGGATCTCGAGTTTTTCTCCATGGCAGATCTCTTTTATATATATTATACCACTTTAGTAAAATTTCAGATCTTACATCTGGTTGGCTCGAACTATTTTTCATAATCGCCTCAAAAATAATAGTATAACATTTGATATATAATTAAAAAACTTTTTATATTTGCAGTCCCTAAAGATATTATTTATTTAAAGTATTGATAATTAAAGAATTTTAAAAATGACTAAAGCAGACATTGTAAACGAGATTTCAAAGAGTACAGGAATTGAAAAGGTAACTGTTCAAAAAACAGTTGAAGCATTTATGGAAACAGTAAAGGGATCGCTTGTTAAAGATAAGAACGTTTATCTTAGAGGATTTGGTAGCTTTATAGTTAAGAAAAGAGCAAAGAAAACAGCCCGGAATATTTCAAAAAATACTACAATTATAATTCCAGAACATTTCATACCTTCTTTCAAACCTGCAAAATCATTTGTAAACAAGGTTAAGAAGAACGTAAAGTAATTTTAAAGCGATTAAATTAAAGCAATATGCCAAGCGGAAAGAAGAGAAAGAGACATAAGATGGCAACCCACAAGCGCAAGAAGCGTTTGCGGAAAAACAGACATAAGAAGAGGAAATAATACCTTTTACAATCTTATTGTGATGACTTTACTAAACCTAAAGATCCATTCGGGCCTTTAGGTTTATTCTGTTATTTAAATTGTGCTTATGTTTCAATTTTGAATCAGTTAATTTGTTGGTGTTGTGAGTAATGAAATAGTGATTGATGTAACCTCCAAAGCAATAACAATTGCACTTTTGGAGGAAAAAAGACTGATTGAACTTACTAAAGAAAAGAGTAATCTTCAATTTTCTGTTGGAGATGTTTACCTTGGAAAAGTTCGGAAAATCATGCCTGGTCTCAATGCTGCATTTATTGATGTAGGATATGAGAAGGATGCTTTTTTGCATTACCTTGACCTTGGTGCTCAGTTTAATTCCCTAAATAAATATCTAAGTCTTGTTTTATCAAAAAAAGGCAAGCCTTTTATTCCTGTTCCAAAATTCAGGCTAGAGCAGGATATCCCCAAGGATGGTAAAATATCGAATGTCCTTAAATCAGGTCAACAAATTTTAGTTCAGATTTCAAAGGAGCCAATTTCTATGAAAGGGCCCCGTTTAACATCTGAGATTTCCATTGCTGGACGAAATTTAGTTCTTTTGCCATTCTCTGATAAAGTGTCCGTTTCTCAGAAAATCGAATCTATTGAGGAGCGAAACCGCTTGAAGAGACTTTTGCTTAGTATAAAACCCAAGAACTATGGAGTAATAATCAGGACCGTGGCAGAAGGAAAAAAAGTAGCTGTCCTAGATACTGAACTGAGGACCCTTATTGAAAAGTGGGAATCTGCGGCAGACCAACTAAAAAATGCTGTCCCTCCAAAGCTAATAGTCAGTGAGTTAAATCGAACAGCTGCTTTGCTTAGAGATATTCTGAATGTTTCTTTTAATCAGGTTATCGTAAACGATAAAGCAATTCATAGGGAAGTAAAAGATTATATTGCAACAATTGCCCCTGAAAAGGAGAATATTGTAAAGCTATTCAGAGGAAAAGCGCCCATATTTGAGCACTTTGGAATAAATAAGCAGATAAAATCTCTATTTGGAAAAACAGTATCGTTTAAAAATGGCTCCTATTTAATTATAGAACACACTGAAGCTCTTCATGTGATTGATGTAAATAGTGGGAACCGATCTAAAACAGGGGATGATCAGGAAACAAGTGCATTACGTGTAAACCTTTCAGCTGCTGAAGAAATTGCTATGCAATTACGCTTAAGAGATATGGGAGGAATAATTGTAGTTGATTTCATTGATATGATTTCGGCTGAAAACAGGCAAATGGTCTTTGAAAAGATGAAAGAAGCCATGTCTTCAGATCGAGCTAAGCATAATATTCTGCCATTAAGTAAATTTGGACTTATGCAGGTAACCCGTCAAAGGGTCCGACCGGAAATGTTTATTGATACACAAGAAAATTGCCCAACATGTGCCGGAACTGGAAAATCTTCGCCTAGTATCCTGTTCGTAGAAGACATTGAGCATACTATCAAACAAGTGCTTGACAAGCAAAAGTTTAAAAAGCTAACCCTAAGAGTACATCCATATATTGGAGCATTTATTGATAAAGGATTCTTCTCAATTTTACGTAAATGGAGAATAAAATTTAAATGTAAAATCAATCTTCAATCAAATAGTTCATATAGCTTTATGGAATATCATATTTTTGATACCTATGAAGATGAGGTGATTTTGGATGGAATGTCGGATTAGTGACAAAAAAAGATCATATTTATTTATATTTTTGAAAATATTTTAAACCTTATATCATGAGAAGGAAAGTATTTTTATTAATTACAGCCATTATTCTATTTTCTGGAATTTCATTTTCACAGGTATTGGATCCTGTAAAGTGGGACTTCAAAATTGAAACTCTGGGAGATGATGAATATGAGCTTGTATTTGTAGCAAGTATCGACGAAACCTGGCATTTATATTCGGTGGATATTGAAGATGGTGGACCGCCAATACCTACAAGTTTTAATTTTGAAGAATCAGATAAGTTTGAATTGGTTGGTAAAGTCATTGAACTCACAGAAGGCGAGGTAGTGCATGATGTGAGCTTTGATAAGGACCTGAAATTGTTTTCTGAGAAGGCAATATTTAAGCAGAAAATTAAGGTTTTAACTCAAGAAGCCTTCGATATAAAGGGATATGTTGAATTTATGTGTTGTGATGATGAACGATGTCTTCCGCCTACTGAAGCTGACTTTAGTTTTAGTATTAATAAGGAGAATCTTTCAAAAGAATCAGGTAATGATGCATTAAGTAATACCGATACATCAGATACGGGGAAGAGTAAAAAAGAATCAGGTACTTCAATGCTTGGCTTTTTCCTTTTGGCTATGCTTTCTGGTTTTGCCGGGATTTTAACCCCCTGTGTTTTCCCAATGATTCCAATGACGGTTGCCTTTTTTTCCCAGGGAAGTGAGAATCGGGGAAAAGCCATATTGAAAGGACTAATTTTTGGATTTTCCATTATTCTTATATATACATCCATCGGAATAATAGTTTCTTTGACCAGTGCGGGTGCTGGTTTTGCAAATAATCTAAGTACACACTGGATACCAAATTTGATCTTTTTCATACTCTTTATGGTGTTTGCAGCATCGTTTCTTGGTTTGTTTGATTTTGTATTGCCCAGCAACCTGGTGAATAAAGCGGATAAGCAAGCAGATAAGGGTGGCTATGTAGCAGCATTTTTCATGGGTCTAACTACTGTCTTAGTATCTTTCTCATGTACAGGCCCCATTGTAGGTGCTTTACTTGTGGAGGCGGCTTCTGGGGAGGTTATTAAGCCTACCATAGGGATGTTTGGCTTTGGTCTGGCATTTGCCCTGCCTTTTACCCTGTTTGCTATATTCCCCTCCTGGATGAGTAAATTGCCGAAATCAGGCGGTTGGTTAAATGCAGTAAAAGTAGTTCTTGGATTTATTGTTCTAGCTTTCGGGATGAAGTTCCTTTTAACTATTGATTTATCCTATCATATCGGAATTTTTACTAGAGATGTTTATCTGGCTATTTGGATCGTCATTTTTACCTTAATGGGTTTTTATTTGTTGGGGAAAATAAAGTTCTCTCATGACAGTGATTTGCCTTACGTTAGTTTTTGGAGACTTATGCTGGTGATTGTTGTATTTACATTCGTAGTTTATCTAATTCCTGGAATGTTCGGTGCACCATTAAAAGCAATTTCCGGATTAATTCCACCGATGGACAAGCAAAGTTTTAATTTGGAGCAACCAGCTTCTACAAATTCAAATATGCTCATTTCTGAAATATCGGATGATAAAGCTGAACTATGCGGTGAGCCAAAATATGCTGACTTTCTACATCTGCCTCATGGCTTAAAAGGCTATTTTGATTATCAGCAGGGTATGGATTGTGCAAAAAAGCAAAACAAACCAGTTTTTCTTGATTTTAAAGGACATGCCTGTAGCAATTGTAAAGAAATGGAGGGTAAGGTGTGGTCAGATCCACGAGTACTCCTAAAACTTAGAGAAGAGTTTATTATTATTGGACTTTATGTTGACGATCGGACAAAGTTGCCTGAAAATGAATGGGTAACATCTGGAGTTGATGGGAAAGTAAAGAAAACAATTGGAAAAGTGAATGCAGACATACAGGTATCTATGTTTCAGATGAACTCACAACCCTATTATGTAATTGTAGATAAAGATGGTAATTCATTAGTAGAACCAATGGGACATAATCTGGATATAGAAGCATTTCTGAGTTTTCTGGATGATGGCATTGAAGCGTATAAAAAAGAGAACAAATAATTTGAAAATATTAGTGGTTCTAAGCGGTCATTTCTTTTAAGATATGACCGCTTTTTTAATACATATCCTTTAATTAATTTTCTATTTTAACCAGCTGGGTCTTTAAAGTCTCAGCATAGGTGAAGAAAAAACCGAGCGCTCCATTACTGATATTTCCTTTTATATTGGCAGGTGATGTCTCAAAAACTCCATCATTGTATATTGTTTCCTTCAGAACAGATGTGCAATAATCGAAGTAATCTTTCTGAATATTTGCCATTTGAAGGCTTATCCTGTTTCCAGGTTTGGCACTAACTGACTGAACATTATTCCCATTGAAATAGGAACCGTTTATAAGCTCATCACTTGCAAAGCTTAACATGGTTAAATTGGTGGTTTGATATATTTGGTCCTTAAAGACACCCCAAAAGTAAAAATCACCAGGTAATGGATTTTCCTGGGCAAAAAGTCCTATATGAAACAATTGAGAATCTTCATTATCCGCAGAAAATTGGATTGAATCTATGCTAGGTACCCTGGGCATTATCGAAGAAGCTTCATACAACAATTCATCTGCTAGTACTTTAAGGTGAAATTCCTGACCTGGTTTACCACCAAAGGAAACACTTGAAAGGTAGATCCCCGGTTGGACTTCAATAAACACATATATGTTTGTGCTATCAGTTATACTAACAAGGGCCTCACTGACAGGTTGAATAGGAAGACTGTCATAATATGCACTACTCTGTGAAATTCGTACAACCTGATTTCTTATACTATTCGATACAGCTGCTTCAATGACAATATGTTTTTCCCCTTCATCTAATTCAAGGTTTATCTTTTCTGTACAGGAACAAAATGTTACCGATATTAGAATAGAGAAAATTGTATATTTTTGAAATGATTTTGACATATTAAAACTTGAAATTATAACTAACCGAAGGAACAATTGGGAATAAATATAGTTTATATGCACTTGTCGCCAAAGGGTTGTAATCTTCTGATTTAAAATATATTATCCATGCATTTTTGCGATTGTATACATTGAAAATTGAAAAGTTCCATTCCCCGTAAAATCTTTTGTCTTTTCGAACCTTTCCTTTTAATGTGGCACTTATGTCCAATCGATGGTAGGCAGGCATCCTGTATGCATTTCTTCCTGAATAAACAGGAATAACAACATTTCCAAAACTAAACCTACCCACAGGGAAGGTGGCAGGAGCTCCAGTTAAGAAAATCCAGGTTGCTGAGAACTTCCATCTTTTACCCGAGTCATAGGAAATAAGTGTCGATATATCATGCCTCCTGTCAAAACCAGCTGGATAGGGCTGACCATCATTAATGTCAGGAAACTCTTTCGTTACTTTTGAAAGTGTGTAGCTAATCAAACCCTGCCAACTACCAGTTTTCTTTCTAAGGAATAACTCAAGTCCGTATGCAGAAACAGTTCCAAATCGAAGTTCCCCTTCAAACTCAGGATTTAATACAATATTTGCATGATCCTTATAATCAATCTGGTTTTCCATTTTTTTGTAATAAGTCTCCACAGAAAATTCAGTGCTGCCCTTTAAAATCTCCCTCAAGTAGCCGATGGTAACCTGATTGCCCACCTGTGGCTTAATATTGGGACTGGAAGGAACCCATATGTCAAGAGGTGTGCCAGTGGTAGTATTTGAAATGAGATGTAGAAATTGTAATGTACGGGAGTAGCTTGTTTTAATAGCAGCCTTATCAGAAAGTAAGAATTTTGCACTTATTCTGGGTTCAATGCCAAAGTTACTGTTATAAACATTCCAGTTATTGTAGTTTGTTGAGTCAGTTTTTTCAAAATCAGAATTAAAATTATATACCGTGGAGGGTCCAATGTTTATAAACCAGGATGCCCTTATACCATAAGAAACTGTAATCCATTTGCCGATCTTTTGTTCATTTCCCAAGTAAATAGAACTTTCTAATGTCCGGTTTGATGGAATCGAGAAATTATTAAATATGGAAGAATCACTGGCAGCAATGATATAGCCAGGATTAAAATTCATTAAAGAAGACGAAAGTCCAAAGCTTAAGGTATTCCTGGGATTGAGGTAATAGGTGAAATCATATTTTAGCCGAACCTCAGAAAGTGATGAATTCCATTCTACTCCCGATATATCAGCTGTTTGCCCAAGTCGATAGTCATAACTGCTTACAATTGCTGAAAGATTGGAAAATAACTTAGGAGAGAACAAATGGTTCCATCGAAAGGTTCCACTTACATTTCCCCAGGTAACGTAATATTCATTTTTGTACTTGAATACATCCCTACCAAAATACCCTGACAGGTAAATTCTATTTTTATCATTTATCTGATAATTGGCTTTAATGTAGGTGTCAAAAAAGTATATTTTATTGTTTTTTACATCTTCATTCTGTGATAAGGACAAGAATAGATCAGCATAAGACCTTCGGGCAGAAATAAGAATGGAGCCTTTTTTTTTGAATAGAGGAGTTTCAAGAGTAATTCTACTGCTAATAGTGCCAATTCCGCCTGAAACCGAGAAGCGCTTAGAGTTGCCATCCTTAAGATTGACTTCCAACAAGGAAGACAAGCGCCCGCCATATTTTACAGGCATATCACCCTTATAAATTTTCGAGGTTTTTAATACATCGGAGTTAAAAATTGAAAAAAATCCCAGCAAATGGGATGGATTATAAACTGTAGCCTCATCCAGGATAATCAGGTTCTGATCAAAACTACCACCTCTTACGTTAAAGTTCGAAAGGCCTTCTCTGGCAGCTTGAATCCCTGGGAAAAGTTGAATAGCCTTAATCAAATCTGGTTCTCCTCCTATCGATGGTAATAGTTTTAATGATTGCTCGGTGATTTGGAACATTCCTGACCTTAAGGATTGAAGTTGGGATGGTGATTTCTGGGAAACGACCTGAATCCCTTCTAATTGTAACTGGTTTGTCTTTAGTACAATATTATTTCTTAAATCCTGGTTGAGATTAATATTTATTTCTGATTGGCTGTATCCTACATAAGAGTACTTTACCAGATATTCTCCACGAGGAAGGCTTAGGGAATAGAAACCATATGCATTTGTTGTGGTTCCAAATTGCAAAGTATCAATGTAGACATTGGCCCCAATTAGGATTTCTCCCGATTCATCTTTTAAGGTTCCACTTAGTGTAAATTTCTTATCTACCTTATTTCGAGTTTGAGAAAATCCGGGGAGAACAATAAAAATTAATAATATGTTAAATACCAGTTTCATTAATATCCTGACCTGATAATTATCATTAAGAAATCAGTAGTAAGTTTTGTTCAGGATAGTAAAGATATTCCAAAAGTCTTTATAATTGCCATCCGGCTGGCAAATATCGAGTTAACTGTCCCCTGGTTTTTTGGTCATCAAAGACTTTGCTATGGTATAAAGCAAAGTTATAAATCCAAAAAACAGTAATATTCGGGATACAAAGTTCCCGTGCTCAACATAATAAGTAATTTCTGAATTGGCATTTATATTTGTTTTTACTGCATCCTTATATCCATACTTAGTGGGTTGTATAATTTGTCCTTTCTGATTGATAAAACAAGAAATCCCGGTGCTTGCTGAACGTGCAATACTTCTCCGAGTCTCAATGGCTCGTAGGCTTGAGTAACTAAGATGTTGCTTATAACCAGAAGTATTTCCCCACCAGCCATCATTGGTTATTACAAAAAGCATGTTTGCACCCTTTTGTATATATTCAGTTACAAATTCACCATATACTGATTCATAACAAATTAATGTACCTACTTTTCCTTTCCGGTTAGGATCAGCTAAAATGGTCCGCTCTTTTTGAGTTCCATAACTTCCTGATGCTCCTCCTTGCTTAGAAATGATATTTTTCAATACAGAAAATATTTTTCCTGAAGGCATTTTCTCAACTCCAATCACCAATTTTGATTTATGATAAACAGGATAGTGATTGCTATTATCTATCTGGATACTTGAGTTAAAAAGATCAAACATTGCATCTGAATCAGAAAATGCTCTGGCAGTGGTTGATGCTTCTTCTCCTGGCTGGTAATGATACATTGACTGCATCCCTACAATAAATTTTGTTTTTGGAAACCTTTCGACAAATTGTTTAATCTTTTTGATACTTCTGTTGTCTGGAAGATTATTTTCCCAAATATTGTCTACTACTGCTGCTTCGGGAGCTACAACATAATCTGTTTCCGGACCGACAATAGAATCAGCCAATCCAAGAATTATAGAAAGTTGTTCCTGGTTTGAAAGTTTTGATGGTTCTTCATTATAAGGGTCAATGTTGGGTTGAAGAACAATAACTTCATAAGGATCTTTAATCTCATTGTATTTATAATATCTTAGAAGTGAGTAGCTTATTGGTATAATTATTACAAATGATAAAATAACAAGTTGAATTATTTTCTTCCTAATGTTTGCTTTTTCAACATATTCTAAAATAATGGTAAATAGAAGTATATTGATGAGCAGAATCCATGGGGTTGCACTTGTTATACCAGTGAGCTCAATCCATTGAATTAGTTGAATATCTTTCGCAAAACCGTTTCCAAGATTTAGCCAGGGCCATGAAATATCAGCATTTAAGTATAAATATTCGAAGCCTGTCCAGTAGGTTATCAACCCAAAATATCCATATCGATGACCAAGTTTACGGTGAGTAATATGGAATAGCCAGATTACTAATGCCATAAAAAGAGAGTTTAACAAAATGGCAGCAATACAACCTGAAATAGTAGCATTGTATATCCAATAAGTTGTGGCAAGATTCCAAATAAAGAATGTTAGGTAGGCATAGATAAATACCTGGATTGATTTATTGTTTTCCCTTGATTCATAGTGATAATATTCAATGGCTAGCAATGGAATAAAGGCCACAAACAATATTACTCCAGAGAACTGCTGAAACCATGGTAGACTGAGCAGAAGTGAGCTCAATCCTGCAAGAATAAAAGAATGCTTTCGTTTTAAACTTTTCATTCTCTTTTGTCTAAATTTTCACCAGTTTTTTCTTATTAACAAGGTATACACCGATAAGTATTACCAGCATCCATAAGATTTCCTGGAAAGATACTTTCTCTCCATCAAAAACTCCCCAAAAAATGGCAAAAATTGGAATGATATAAGTCACGGATGCAGCATATATAGCGGTTGTATATTTAATAAGAATATTAAAAAGAACTACTGCAACTACCGAACTGAAAAGTGATAGTAAGACAATATAACCTAAATTTGCTAGAGCATGAGGCTGGGAAAATGCACCTGAGAGATCGCTAAAAAGAAGATTTATACCTGCAAATGGACCTACAAACATAAAGGAAAGAGAGGCAATGCTTAGGCCATCAAGATCGTGCAATTTATTTTTTATCTCATTTACACTAATTCCGTAGCAAAAAGTAGCAATTAAAATTAAGGAAGAATACCAACCGGTTTGGGGTTCGAATCCTCCTGGATTTCCTTTGTAGATCAACCCCACAGCACCAAAGAAGCCTAAAATTAAACCAAGTATGTTTATGATTTTTACATGATTTTTATAAAGTATTAATCCAATGAGTAGCGTGAAAAGTGGAGTTAATGAATTCAAAACACCTGCAAGTGAACTGTCAATATGAGTTTGGGCTTTAGTGAAGAGAAAAGCGGGGATTGTATTACCAATTACCCCTACAATAAGAAGTGATTTTATGTTTCCCTTATTTATCTTTTTTATGCGTGGGATAAATACTGGAATAAAGAAAATAAAAGTGAACAAGATTCGAAATGATGCAACTTGCGAGTTAGTATAGGACTGCAAACCTTTTTTCATCAGGATAAAGGAAGTTCCCCAAATAAAGGCCAGAAATAGTAACATAGCCCATTGCCATTTTTTCTTTGTAAGATCCATTCAGAATTTTTGGTTTTGGCAAAGATAAATTAATTTATGATGCTTTGATGATAGGAATTTTTTGGTATGAACCTTCTTGTTTTAGTAAATTCCTTTTTTGTTCTTAATTTTATATGAATAATTAATCGGTAAACTTATGAAAGAGTATAAAATATTTGTTGGTGGTGATTTTGTTGAAACAGAAACAGAATTGCTTGTTAGTAATCCGTTTACAAGAAAGGATTTTGCCAGAACATGGTTGGCAGGGACATCTGAGCTGGAGAGGTCGATCGAGGCAGGTTTGGGAGCTGAGAAAGTATTAAGATCGCTACCTGCTTATGAGAAATTTGAGTTTCTGATGTTGATTTCAAAGAAAATCCTGCAAAATAGAGAAAAGTTGGCAACAATTCTATCGAAGGAGTCAGGAAAGCCTATACGTTATGCACTTGGTGAAATAGATAGGGCAGCTCAAACTTTTCTGGTAGCTGCAGAAGAATGCAAGCGTATTCCCGGTGAATATCTCCGACTTGATTGGACAAAACCCGGCTTGGGAAAGGAAGGATGGGTAAAATATTTTCCTGCAGGCCTGGTAGCAGGAATTGCACCCTTCAATTTTCCATTAAACCTGGCTGTTCATAAAATTGCTCCAGCCATTGCTGCTGGCAACCCGATTATTCTTAAGCCTTCACGATCAACTCCTCTATCTGTGCTTGAACTTGCAAAGATTATTGACAATACAGAACTTCCAAAAGGAACTTTGTCTGTTTTACCAATGGATAGGGATGCCGGAAACCAACTTGTAACCGACGACCGATTTAAGATTTTAAGTTTTACAGGTTCTCCATCTGTAGGTTGGAAAATGAAAAAAAATGCGGGTAAGAAAAAGACTATTCTTGAATTAGGCGGAAATGCTGGGGTGATAGTTACTGAGTCAGCTAATATTGATTTAGCTGTCCAAAAATGCCTGGTTGGGTCATTTGCCTATTCAGGACAGGTTTGCATCCATGTTCAGCGTATCTATGTGCATGATAATATCTATAAGGAATTTTCAGAAAAGTTTGTGTCGAAGGTAAATAAATTAATGACCGGTGATCCTCTGGAAGCTGATACTGAAGTTTCTGTGATGATCGATGCAGCTAATGCAGATAGGGTTGAGGAATGGGTAAATGAAGCGGTAAAGGATGGAGCAATAATCCTTAGCGGGGGAAGGAAAGAAGGAACTTATTTTGAACCAACTGTACTAACAGGTACAAATGTGGGAATGAAGGTTTGTTCTCTTGAAATATTTGGCCCTGTTGTAACTCTGGAAAGGTACTCTTCATTCGATAAATCACTTGATCAAATAAATGATTCAAGGTATGGATTGCAGGCAGGTGTTTTTACCAGGGAAATTTCTGAAATGAACCTGGCATATGAAAATCTTGACGTTGGTGGGGTAATTATTAACGACGTTCCAACATTTCGTGTTGATCATATGCCTTATGGAGGTATAAAAGACTCTGGGCTGGGTAGGGAAGGGGTGAAGTATTCTATTCGCGAGATGATGGAGCCTAAATTGCTGGTAAAAAGTATTTTATGAAATGATTCCTCCGCTATCCTTTATCCTTCTTCACTAGTATTAAGTAATAATTATTTAGCAATACGATTTGGTTTAAGTTGCAACGAGGAAAATTTGTTTAAATAAGATAAACGATTTGAAATTTTCTTCGTATAACCTCCTTGTACCTGTTTTAGGTTGTTTATACAAAAGCAATTAGTATCTTTGCATGATTTTTTAAACACACAATCAGGTTAAATTAATTTTATTGTAATCAGAAGTAGGGAAGTAATATGGATTTTCTGTTGTTAATAAAGGGAGTTTTAATTGGTGTTCTAATGTCATTTCCATTCGGACCCATGGGCTTGCTTTGCATTAACCGAACCTTGACAAATGGAAGAACTTCTGGTTTTTTATCGGGGATGGGCGTTGCAACTGCGGATACTATCTTTGCCATTATAGCTGGATTTGGTGCTTCCTTTATTGTACATTTCCTGGAAGAAAGACAATTATTTTTTCATATCCTGGGTTCAGTAATTATTATCCTTTTGGGGATTCGTATTTTCATGAGCAACCCCATTAAGGGCCTCAGGATGAGGAGTAAAGGTGAAAGAAGGTTTACATGGCATTATTTCTCAGGTTTGTTACTTACTTTAACAAATCCATTTATAATTTTTGCTTTCCTGGCTGTTTTCACAACTATGAACCTATTTGATAAGAGTTCATTTGCACCTGCTCTGACTATTATAGTGGGAATTTTCTCTGGGGCTTCTCTTTGGTGGTTTATGATTAGTTCAGTTGTGAATAAATTCAGAAGCAGAATCCGACTAAAAAGGATATTTTGGCTAAATAGAATTGCAGGAGCAGTAATTTTTCTGTTTGGTTTTGCTGCTATTATCAATTTCCTAATTACTGCATAAGCTGGCTTCAGCTTTATCTTAAAGCATTTTCAACATTTATTTTTTTATTATCTTTGAATATTCCATTCACCCTAGGGAGTGTTAGTATTTATACTATTTTATCTCCCGAAAATATTCTAAACCTATGAAAATGAATCAAATCACACTTGTTGTTATAATCCTATTGTTTATTTCTTCCTGTAAGCAAACTGAAAGCTCCCCAGAAGAAAAAGCAGCAAAAATTCACGAGAAAGTATTTACTATAGATACACATTGTGATACACCAATGATGTTATTTAGGCCAGGTTTTGATATAGGAAAGAAGAATGATAGGGAAAAAGGAGGTGGAAGGGTTGATTTTGTACGGATGAAGGAAGGTGGTATGGATGCCATGTTTTTTGCTGTTTTTTTAGGTCAGGGGCCCAGAACACCTGAGGATAATGAGAAAGCGAAAAATGAAGCTTTAGAAATCATTGATTCAATTTATTCCGCAGTAGACCGATATTCAGATATTGCTAGTTTAGGACTTAATCCATCCGACGGATATAATATAGAAAAAGAAGGAAAGAGAGCAATTTATATTGGAATGGAGAATGGCTATCCAGTAGGGAAGGATATCTCCCTTGTGAATACATTCTATGACCGTGGAGTTAGATATATTACCTTATGCCATACTTCGAATAACGATATCTGTGATTCCTCAACCGATAGGAATGGACCAGAGTTTGATGGATTAAGTTCATTCGGTGAAGAAGTTATTTCTGAAATGAATAAGCTGGGAATGTTGGTCGATGTCTCACATATTTCTGATAGTTCATTTTATGATGTTTTAAATGTCTCACAAGCTCCAGTAATTGCCTCTCATTCATGTGCCAGAGCATTGTGTGATAATCCAAGAAATTTAACGGATGATATGCTAAAAGAATTGGCAGATAATGGTGGTGTTATTCAGTTGTGCATATTGAGTGATTATGTAAAGACTCCCGCTCCATACCCAGCTAGAGATTCAGCATTTGCCGCTCTGAGACAAAAATTTGACAATTTTGATCAACTATCTGATAAAGAAAAAAATGAAGCAAGAAGTGAGTGGTATTCGTTGAATCAGAAATATCCAAGAGAACTAGCCACAGTGTCTGATGCAGTGGACCACATTGATCATATTGTTAATGTCATTGGAATCGACTTTGTTGGAATTGGCACTGACTTTGATGGTGGAGGTGGACTCAAAGATTGTTATGATGTTAGCCAGATCGGAAATATCACCCTGGAATTAGTGAAACGAGGTTATACCGAAAAAGAAATTGAAAAAATCTGGGGGGGCAATGTTATGCGAGTATTTAGAGAAGTTCAGAAAGTAGCAGCCAGAGTATCTTAGAAACTATTTGTATATAATAAAATAAGGGATGATTTACCAGCCCTTATTAATATGTTATTTGTCCCGTCCTGAAATAAGTTGACACAAGGTGTTTTATTAAAATATATCTGAGTTAGTCACCTACCGATATTCCAATCCCCCTGGCAGTATGAAGAAGTGCTGAGTCTGGTTCAATTAATTTCTCCTTTTGAATTGCCTCTTTAAAAGGTACTGAGCAAATATCAGGATGATTATATACTACCATTTCACCATATTTTTCATCAAGAACCATTTCAAACGCTTTTACTCCAAATTGGTTGGCAAGAATCCTGTCATAGGCG
This sequence comes from Bacteroidales bacterium, assembly GCA_033791445.1. Classification (GTDB taxonomy): domain Bacteria; phylum Bacteroidota; class Bacteroidia; order Bacteroidales; family VadinHA17; genus JANTGF01. Next base: position 19,450 of record JASJGS010000169.1, read on the forward strand.
TTTGGTATTCCACCTCTTTGAAGATGACCAAGAACAGTCTCACGCATATCAGCCTCAAATCCAGTAGCTTTTATCTCCCTGAGCAATCGGGATGCCGCTCCCATTAGTCTGAAGTTATCATATCCGATTTCATTGCTTTCTTCACCCGCCACATCTCCACCAATCGGTTTTGCACCTTCGGATATTACAATATTTGCAAAACCTCTACCTCTAGAAAAACGTGACTCAAGTTTTTTAACTACTTTATTAATATCATAAGGGATTTCTGGTATCAGGCAAACCTCAGCTCCACCAGCAATGGCAGCACTCAGTGCTATCCAGCCTGCATTCCTGCCCATAACTTCAAGTACAAGAACTCGGTTATGACTGTGAGCGGTAGTAACTAATTTGTCTACTGCTTCAGTTGCAATTTGAACAGCTGTATTGTAACCGAAAGTAAAATCTGTCATAGACAAATCATTATCGATTGTCTTAGGAACACCAATTATATTCAAGCCTTTTTCATACAGCAATTCTGATATCCTCTGAGAACCTTCCCCGCCAATGCTAATTACAGCATCAACACCCATATACTGGAGCTTTCTAATCATTTCATCAGACCGATCTACATAGTCCCAACTACCATCCTTATTCTTGATGGGCCAAGCAAAAGGACCACCTTTATTTGTTGTTCCTATTATGGTTCCACCCTGGATATGAATTCCAGACACTCTTTTTTCATCAAGTATTTCAATTTCTGTAGGTTCTCGTAATAATCCGTCATACGCTTGAATACTACCAATTATTTCCCAATCTCTTTCCTTTGAAGCTCTCTTTACGATGGCACGGATTACTGCATTTAACCCGGGGCAATCACCCCCACTTGTAGCTACTAAAACTCTCTTCATATATTTACTATAGGTAATTAAAAAATAAGCGGACAAAGTTAGGAAGAAAAAAGGCAGAAATGGGCTAAATTAAGGTATTTTTTATGTAAGATCTGCTATAATTTGATCTGTTCTAGATATTATTTCTCCATGCATATTAAGGAGGCTAATTAGTAGGGTATTTTGACTTCTTTTATTAAAGTAGAATTTCCATTTTAGAATCAATTTTTTGAACTGAAAGCTATACCACCAGGCAAAAATCCCAAAGACAGGCATAGAAAGGAGGTAAACTCCTGCAATTTTCCAGGAGGTAAAAATGAGAACAATTAGGGTTTGAAAAATATAAAATAAAGGGAAGAGAACCATCAATAGAACATACTTAAAAGAGCTGCGAAATTGCCTGTCTTTTGCTTTCTTTGAAAATTTCACTGATAAACCAAAAGGAAGAATATTATTTATAAAGCCATATAGAAAAACAGGAAAGCTTAAAATCAGAAAAACTGACAACAAAAGTAGATTGATTATTTTCCCATGTCCATTCTCTATTATTTCATTTGTAAAACCAGATTGGGTTAACTTTTTATTATAGGACAGTACGAGTTCCTGGAATTCCGGCATTTCTTTGTGATTATCCTTTTCGTATTTACTTACAATTTTTATTAATTCCTGATCAGCTTTTAATTTATTGGGCTGATTGCAGTTAGGTAGAGAAAGCCTTTCGCACATCCGGTATTTGTAGATTTCCCTTAGTTCATTGTACAAATCGTAAAATTCCTCACTTTCAATATTTACAATGAGTGGTTTAATGTGCTCGCTGAGTGTGGAGGTTAAGCCGTTTATAGCCTTAACTGGAGACTCTTTATAAAGTTCATAAAAATCAGAAACAGGTATGGGCTTACCAATCATTACGAGTAATGAGGACCTAAGGTCTTCAAAGTTGCTATAATAGATTCCAATAGGAACTATTTTAAGATCCAACGAGAAATTATTTGCCTCCTCAGTTTGAAAAGCAATTCTGGCAAACCCTTTTTTGAGGGGGCGCAACCTTCTATGATAATCATGACTTCCTTCAGGTAATATTACCAGACCATTTTTATTTTTGATTACATCAATAGTCTTCTGAAATACGTCGTTATTTTTTTTTAAGGTTTCGAAGCCATCACGAATTCTGTAAATAGGAAGAATTTTCAGGATGATCAAAAACTTGGCAATCAGAGGATTATTGAATATATCTGACCTTGCCATGAAAACCAGCTGGGTATCGATAGCTGAAAATATAGCTGCTGCATCCATTAAAGCATTCTGATGATTAGGAGTAAAAATGAGGTGTCCGTCTTTTGGTAAATTCTCTTTTCCATAAATAACTACATCTTTATAGAAGAAATCGTTGTTCCAAAACATGGAGTAACCTTTAAATAAGGCATATTTAAACGACCATTTTTCAATGTTCTCAATATTCATACTCAAATAGCTATTAATTATTATGAAGAAGTAATTTTAGAAGTTTCTTTTTTGGGCCTGAGAGAGAATCCAGACCAGAATCCAGCAACAGTAAAGCCGGCAATCAGATGCCAGATACCCCACCAGGCTGCAATAAATAGCATCCCTCCAATGGCAAGATTTGGGGGGAATATTTTCGGATTAAACATTAAAACTAGTGCTAAACCGGAATTTTGAATCCCGGTCTCAATGGATATAGTTTTCCGGTCTTTAAGAGGCAATTTGAATAGAGAGGCGAAAGAGTATCCCATACTTAGGGCTATAGCATTATGAACAAGTACTATAAGGAAGATGTATTTAATATATTTTATGAAGTAATCAAAGTTATTTGCGAATAAAACAACTACTATAGCTGCAAATGTTAAAAGAGACAACCTTTTTATTGGGACAATAATCTTCGAGGTAATTTTCGGAAATTTCATATTGAAGAGAATTCCTAGTGCGAGAGGTACACCCAATAAAATAAATACTGTCTTAAACATATCCATTGGATCAATAACCAAAGGTTTTACCAGGTCAGATGCGTTGGTTAAAGAATAAACTTTTGTAAATAGATTTCCCCAGAATGCGAAATTAAACGGAGTAATAAAAATTGCTCCAAGATCCGAGATAGCAGTTAAACTAACAGATAGAGCAACATTCCCTTTTGCAAGTGAACTAAAAAAGTTTGATACATTTCCACCCGGGCATGAAGCAACTAATATCATTCCAAGTCCAATGGTAGGTGTTATATAATTTCTCAGAGCAATTGCAAGAAGGAAGGTCATTAATGGCATGAGCATAAATTGAGAAATTCCACCTATTATAGCTGGCTTTGGATTTTTAAGGAGCCTTTTGAATTGCTCTGGTTTCAATTCAAGTGCCACCCCAAACATGATAAACGAAATGGTTAAATTAAGAATGAAGAGCCCCGTAGGACTGAAGTTTAGCCTTATTTCATCAATTGCTTGCAAGCCTTCTAGCATAATGATTAAAAGTTGGTTAGAATATTGGTTTTTGAAAAGTTATAGTTAATTAAAATTATTTAAACATCCTAATAGAAAAAATTATCAAACTTGTAATATTCAGATAACTAATGTATTAGGTTTGCTCTGAGAATAGAAGTTCAAAAGTGAACCTCCATACAAATCGGAATTTCAAAATACGATATATTAAATTTCTTCCATTCCCTGGTCAATTTTCTTATGTCTGGCTGCCAGATAAGCGAGCATATTGCTTATATCTTTTACAGCATCAGAAGTCTCTTTTGTGATAGACTGTCCACTAATTCTCAACATTAAGAAACCATATACCCCATTTAGAGACACTTCCAGTTCACTCATTTGCTCTCCACCAGATTTTGTTTTTAACTCTGATATAACAGGCAATGCCTTTTTATAGAGATCCTGATATTCCTTTTCTGTTTTGGATTGAAGTAATTTAAGATGGAGTTCATTTAAGTCATTTACAATATTCTCAATATAGATTAAATGTCCTTTATCCTGCTTTTGCTCATTCTCCATCATTCCAATGTGATTCTCATACCAGGACAGAATATCTTCTTTTACTGATTGTGGTTGGTCGTATTTTTGAATAATATGTTCATTTATAAGTTCCAGATTGAGTTTGCTTGCACGAATGATATCCTCAATCTGCCACATATATAAAATATATTCAACTATATTTTGTTCTTTTTTTTCTTGGGCGATAATCATATAGACGGATTAAATTTTATGTTTTTTTTCGAAAATCATCTATGGTCCTTCTTTCTTTTTTTGTCGGTCTTCCAGTTCCCCTTTCTCTGGATCCAAAGTCTGGGAATTTCGGAGTCAATAACTTATCAATTTCTTCCTGTGGTGTCAGATTTATTAGGTAATCTGAAACAAGTTTTGCTGAAACGCGCTTTTGTGTATATTCCTTAACCTTATAAGTGAAAGTAATATTTTTTTTCGTAAGGTTTATAATATCTTCCTTCCTGACTGACTTACTTGGTTTTGCTAACTCGTTATTGATGCTGACCTTATTCTTTTTACAAGCTTCAGCCGCAAGACTTCTGGTTTTAAAGACCCTAACAGCCCATAACCATTTATCGATTCTAGTTGGTTCCTCCACTGTAATGTTAAATCTTCTAGATAGAATAAGGTTTTAATTTAATTTCAAATTACTTATTATTAAACATATTCATGGTCTGATCTATACCATGAAATCCGAAGTATTTTATAATTTCGCCGGATGTTTTTATTCTTTCAGGTAATTGTTCTGACTCTTCTTCTGTCCACTTGCTGAGAACATAATGGACCTGAGCTCCACTCGGGAAATCATTCCCTACTCCAAAGCGAAAGCGTGCCCAGGTTTGAGATCCTAAAACCTGAATTATATTCATTAAGCCATTGTGCCCACCATCTCCGCCTTTTTTTCGTAGCCTTAAAACGCCAAAAGGCAGGGAGATGTCATCAGCCACAACGAGTAATTTATCTAATGGAATTTTTTCCTTCTGCATCCAGTATTGGACGGCTTTCCCACTTAAATTTACATAAGTTGAAGGTTTCAGCAGAATATACTTCCTGCCTCTATAGGGAAGGTTGGCTATAAACCCAAATCGCTTATCTTCAAAATGAATATTGGACGCTTTGGCTAAAGCGTCCAATACATTAAATCCGATATTGTGGCGAGTATTTGTATACTGATCGCCAATATTTCCAAGTCCAACAATCAGGTATTTCAAACTATTGAAGATTTATTCTTCTGGTTTTACTTCTGCATCTTCAGTGGAAGCTTCTGCTGCACCTTCTTCAGTTTCTTCACCTTCAGCAACAAGTTCTTCTTCCTCAATCGCTTCCTCCATTCCCTTAGCTACGCGTGATGAGGCAATCGCAACAATCATAGAACGATGTGGATCAAGCATTTCAAGACTATCAGAAACGACTTCACCAATTTTAACTGATTCACCAATTTCAAGATTTGTAATATCTATTTCGACAAAATCTGGAAGATTTCCTGGCAAAGCTTTTACTTTTAATTTTCTACGTTTTAGCCTTAATTTTCCGCCTTCTTTAATTCCAGCGGAGTCGCCAACTAATTTAATTGGAAGATAAGTTGCTACTTCCTTATCGAAAGATATTTCCTTAAAATCAACGTGTAAGATACGGTCAGTTACTGGATGAAATTGAACATCTTGGAGCAAAGTATCATAAGAAGTTCCATCAATATCAAGTTTAATGAGGTACACATTGGGAGTATAGATCACATCTTTAAAGCTTAACTCCGGTACTGAAAAGTGAACAGATTCACTTCCACCATACATCACGCATGGCACCTGCTGTTGAATTCTAATTTTCTTTGAGGATTTTTTTCCGAGATCTTTTCTCAGATTTCCTTTAATTTCAAAAGTTTTCATTTCGTAAGTTTTTTGTGTTACTGAATTCTGTTTTTAATTTGAAATTCATAAGAAAACAGATTCCCATCGCACGATAAATTATTAATTTATTTTTTGAGGGTGCAAAGATAAAAACTTATTGGATAAAACTATTGCTTATGGACTGATAATTATATACTTTTTGAATCACATCAGCAAAAAGATCAGCTATTGATACAACTTTAATTTTTGGGCTTTCTCTAGTTAACGGAATAGAATTTGTAACCACTAATTCCGCGAGCGAAGAATTTTCAATTCGATCAAAAGCTGGCCCTGATAATACAGGGTGTGTGGTGCAAGCCCGAACACTCTTAGCACCTTGTTCTGTCATCATGTCTGCAGCGAGAGTTAGTGTGCCGGCTGTATCAATCATGTCATCGAGGATAATAACATTTTTCCCTTCAACGTCCCCTATAACTGCCATGTCTTCTACATGGTTGGCTTTTTTTCTTTGCTTGTAGCAAATGACCATTTCGGTTTTTAAAAACCTCGAATAGGCATTTGCCCTTTTTGTTCCGCCCATGTCAGGGGCTGCAATTACAAGGTCGTCAAGTTGAAGATTTTTAATGTAGGGTACAAATAGGGAGGACGCAAAAATGTGGTCAACAGGAACATCAAAAAAGCCTTGTATCTGGTCAGCATGCAGGTCCATTGTCATAATTCTATCAACACCTGCAGCTGTTAAAAGGTCAGCAACTAATTTGGCTCCAATGGAAACTCTTGGCTTATCCTTTCTATCCTGACGAGCAAATCCAAAATATGGAATCACAGCAATAACCTTATATGCTGAGGCTCTTTTAGCAGCATCAATCATTAATAAAAGTTCAAAGAGGTTTTCTGTAGGAGGGAAAGTGGATTGAATTATGAAAACGCTACACCCTCTAACTGACTCTTCATAAGATGGTTGGAATTCCCCATCACTGAAATTTAATACGGAACTTTTACCAAGAGTTGCTCCAAAACTTGTAACAATTTCTTTTGCAAGGTATTGTGAGGCTCTTCCCGAAAAAAATTTTATTGGAGGTTGTGAAGGCATGGTTCTGCTGGGATTTCTAAGGTTAAAAAATAGGTTACAAAGGTAATACCTTATTGTAAATTTGGTTTAGTTCAAATCACTTTTTCCAAAGATTATTTGTTTCTTCAATAAAATCAAGGATTTCTTCCCGACCTTTCTTATTTACGGTTGATGTTACAATAAAAGTAGGAATTTTCTCCCAGCTATTTTTGAGTTGATTTTTGTAGTTTTCAAGATTTTGGTCAACCTGCCTGGGCTTTATTTTATCTGTTTTCGTAAAAAGTATTACAAATGGAATAGAATTTGAACCTAAAAAATCTATAAATGTGAGATCGTTTTTTTGTGGTGCCAACCTGGAATCTATCAATAAAAAAAGACACATAATGCTTTCGCGTTTCAAAATATAATCATTTATTGATTTCTCCCATTCCTCTCGTCTTGTCTTTGCAACTTTTGCATACCCATATCCAGGCAAATCTACCAGGTACCAGTTTTCATTAATTATGAAATGATTTATTAATTGTGTTTTGCCAGGAGTTGAGGATATTTTTGCCAGCTTTTTCTTACCAACCAACATATTGATTAAGGATGATTTACCAACATTGGACCGTCCAATAAATGCATACTCCGGCTTATCTGGTGCGGGGCATTTTTTAATATTTGGACTGCTGGTTAAGAATCTCTTTTCCTTTATTAGCATAAAATATCTTCTTCAAATTTGAGATTAATTAATTTCAAGAAATGGGAAAAATTACCGATCATTTAATCTATTCATGAAATCCTGTTTATGAATTAAATAGCGAATGTGTTTTGCTGTGGCTAATTTCCTTTTTTTATTATTTGCTACGATTGAGAGTATAAATTTCTTATCATCAATCTCAATAAGTTCTGCTTTACATTCAAATTGTTCTCCCTTTATTGCAGCTCCAATATGTTCCATATGAATTGATATTCCTACCGTAGAATACTCAGCTGGAAGATACTTTTCTATTGCAAGAAAGGAAGCTTGCTCCATATATGCTAATAAAGCAGGTGTCGCCAGTACATCTAAACCTCCAGAACCAAAATACAAAGCAGTATCTTTTTCTGAGACAGTGTGGTCAATAACATATATGAGCCCGGGCTTTAACTTATCTGAATACGTATTTCCCATTATTCTTTAAGGTGACTTGAGGGTAAACTCACTCTTTTTTGAATGATTTTATTATTTCCAAGTTTTGTTTTGAAATAAGCAATAATGTTGATTTGGCTTTTACCTGTAAAATCTGGTTTTTCAATGAAATTAATAGTCCCCTTACCTTTTTCTGTCAGTATATACTTTAGCTTTTCTGCGTCAAACATACCATTGTTTAAATCACCCTGGTAAAACTTAACTTTCTCGGATTTATTGGATAATCTAAGTGTAAGAGTAACCTGTCCATTAGTATTTCTATTATCTGATATTTGATAGCTAATGGATGGGTAAGATTTTATTGGGGAATTAAAGTAAGAAAACTCTTTGAGGCCAATCTTTCTATCGCCTGATTCATAGGGTATTTCTGCTTTTAGTATTCCATTCCTATGGTATTTTTTTTGTATGCCGTGAACTTTTCCTTTTTGGTATGGAGTTTCTCGATATAGTTCTCCATCAGTATAATACCATCTTGAGGTGTCAACCTTAATATTGTTTTTATAATAAACCTCGGTATTTACTTTACCATTTTTATAAAACTTTCTTGCCAATCCCTCTTTCTTGCCTTCTTTTAGGGTAACTTCTGAGTATAAATAGCCATCGCGATAGCTTTTATATACTCCGTTGTAACCTATTGAATCATTTTTGTCATTTAATGAGGATTCGTTTGATTGCTTAGTTTGGCATCCAAAAAAAAGAATAGATGTAAATAAGAGAAATCCAACTACATAAATTTTTAGAATATATTGGTGAGATTTCATTTTATACTTTGTATTCTTGTTTTAAGCTTTAGAATCCAAAGGTATTCAAAATTATGAAAAATTATTTTTCTTATTTAGTTAAGATGATACTTCGGTTATTGATATCAATATTCCTAATAAAAACTGAAAAGTGCCAAAACTAAAACTTTCCAAAAAAAATGAAATAGTAATCTTTATATGATATATACTTCAAGTAAAGTAGATATTTCATCTGGTAGGAGCTTGAGTTCCTTTAGAGTGGCTGGAATAAGTATGGTTTCTCCCTTTTGAATATTAATATTATCAAAATTGTAATCTAGCGTGAAGGATCCCTCAACACACATATATATTACAAAAGAGTCAATAGCCGAATAGTCTTTTTCAAGTGGTTTGTCAAACTGTATGAAATTGGTTGTGAAGTACTTGCAATTCGCCAGGTTTTCTGTTTTATTTAGTCTCTTTTCATAAGGAGTTTTGTAGCTCTCATAATACTTATAATCAATTGCATCGAGTGCAAGGTCAGTATGTAACTCTCTTCCCTTTCCTTCTTTGTCTTTTCTTTCCCAATCATAAATACGATACGTAACATCTGAGGATTGCTGAATCTCTGCTAATAAAATCCCGGGTCCTATGGCGTGAATTCTTCCGGCTGGAATAAAGAATACATCACCTTGTTTTACAGGTTCGGTATTTAAGATATCTTTTAGGCTTTTATCATTAAAATGTTTTAGATAAGTTTTTTTATTTACTTCACTGCTAAAGCCTGAAATTAAAGATGAATTTGAATCTGCCTGAACAACATACCACATTTCTGTTTTTCCATAAGCATTATGTCTTTTTTTTGCCAGTTCATTATCAGGATGTACTTGAATTGATAAATTATCCTGGGCATCAATATATTTCAATAATAGAGGAAATTCAATTCCATAATTGTCGTAAACCTTATCTCCCACAAGGTCTCCCATGTATATTCCAATAAGCTCCTCAAGGTTATTCCCTTTCAAGAACCCATTTGATATTACTGAGATATTATCTTGAATAGCAGATATCTCCCAGCTTTCTGCAGCTTCTTGCAGGACTCCTATTTTCTTATTTAATATGGTATTTAGTTTTTCCCCACCCCAAATAATCTCCTTTATTATGGGTTGAAATTTTAAAGGATATAGGTCATTCATCTTAAATCAGTTTATTATAATTTCTTTCTAATTGTATTTTTATTGTAATTTTAGCTAAGTAAAATATTGTTAATTCGTATTTTGGTGTTTTTTAAAATGATACTTTTTTCAGGATAAAATTAATAAAATTATGCTCATTGTAGGAATTGCCGGAGGGACTGGTTCAGGGAAAACTACTGTAGTGCGGAAGGTTATTGAAAGACTTCCTGAAGATGAGGTTGTTGTAATACCCCAAGATGCCTATTACAAGGATAATAGCCATATTGGTATGGATCAAAGGCAGGAAATAAACTTTGATCATCCAAGATCATTGGAGTTTTCTTTACTGGTAAATCATTTAAAGAAACTCAAAAAAGAGGAGGCAATTGATCAACCCATCTATTCATATATTAGCTGTACAAGATCTGAGGAAACTATTAAAGTATTTCCAAAGCATGTAATAATTGTTGAGGGAATATTAATACTAACTAATAAGCAACTTCGAAACTTGTTTGATATTAAAGTCTATGTTGATGCCGATGCCGATGATCGTCTTGGAAGAGTAATCGGAAGGGATATTATAGAAAGAGATCGATCGGTTTCAAAAGTGCTTGAAAGATATGAAAAGACAGTTAAACCAATGCACTTACAGTTTGTTGAACCATCAAAAAGATATGCAGATTTAATTATACCACAAGGAGGAGATAATTTAGTTGCTATAAATATATTGGTTGATGTAATTAACCAGGCCCTGGATAAGCGATCATAAAACAAATAATCTGTTTAAAAAGTAAATTCTGTTATGCTAGAAAAAATCAAACTTGAGAATATTCTATTTCTGGATATAGAAACAGTACCTGGTTCACCAGATTTTAACGAATTGTCGGAGAAGATGCAATCCTTATGGGATAAAAAATCTACATTTTTTCGAAAGGAAGAAGAGCTGGCTGAAGACGTATATTCAAGAGCTGGAATATATGCGGAATTTGGCAGGGTGGTTTGTATATCAGTTGGTATGACCTACAAAAAAGATAATGAAACACATCTTCGGCTGAAGTCATTTTTTGGGGATGATGAAAAAGAATTACTCCAGGAATTTATTCAGCTACTCAATAAGCTTGGCCAGAAACCGGAAACTACCCTCTGTGGACATAATGGAAAAGAATTTGATTTTCCCTACCTGGCGCGGAGGATTTTAATAAATGGGCTTAAATTGCCATCACTTTTGGATGTGGCTGGTAAAAAACCATGGGAGGTTTCCTTTATAGATACAATGGAACTTTGGAAATTTGGTGATTACAAGCATTTCACATCACTGGATCTATTAACTACCTTATTTCAGATTCCAACACCAAAAGATGATATGGATGGTAGTATGGTAGGTGATGCCTATTGGAAAGATCAGGAATTAGAGAAAATTGTAAAGTATTGTGAAAAAGATGTTATCGCCGTTGTTCAACTATTACTTCGGTATCAGGGGAAGGCACTAATCCCTGATGGAAACATTGAAATTACTACGTTTAAAGTATAAGTCTTATTAAAGGAAGAAATCTATAATACATTCAAAAAGCAAGTCTGGTTGTTCTACATGAAGCCAGTGACCAGAGTCTTCTATTGTTATTATCTCAGCATATGGGAAAATTTTGTTAATCAGGGCCGTGTCGCTATCCAAAATGTAGTTTGAGTTGGCCCCTTTGATAAAAAGTACAGGGAATCCTATTATACTATTTCCTTTTTCAAATTCCGTCTCATCCATCCCATTTAAAATCTCATCAAGATTACTCTGTAAGGCATTTAAGTTCAGACTCCATTTAAAAGATTGGTCCTTATTTCTTTGAAGGTTTTTCATCAGGAACTGACGAATCCTTCCCGAGCTTATGTAAGCTTTTAAGGAATCCTCCACATCATTTCTGGTTTTAGCATTACTGAAGTCTACACTTTTCATTGCACTAATAATGGTGTGATGATCGATAGTCTTTTTAAGTGATTTGGCTGCAATTGCATAAGACTTAGGAGCAACATCAATAACTATGAGGCCATTTACCCGCTCTGGATGTTCATTGGCGAAGAACATCACTGTTTTCCCCCCCATTGAGTGGCCTAGTAGGAGAGCTTTGTCAATTGAATGATAATCCATAAACTCAAGTAAGTCAGATCTCATTTCATGGTAGTTATGCTCTGAATGATGCGGAGAGCGACCATGATTACGTTGATCTACAATATAGACTTCAAAATATTCACCAAGCATCTTCCCAATTTTTACCCAATTATCAGATGCTCCATATAATCCATGGACAATAATCAGGGTAGGCCCCTGTCCATATTTTCGGTAGAAAAGATTCATTATTAATAAATTAAAAACAACTTGGGTAAAACTCGCATACTGCTCTATTTCAATTGCCTTAAGTACATCTGTATGGTGTTTTCAAGGCCATAGTAGAGTGAGTCTGAAATTAATGCATGACCAATCGATACTTCTTCTATAAACGGAACTTTTTTACAAAAGAACTTCAAATTGTTTAAGTCGAGGTCATGCCCAGCATTTACCTCCAACCCATAATTATTAGCAATAATTGCAGCATCAGTATAGGGTTTAACGGCCTTCTCAGGGTCTAGAACATACTGGATCGCATAAGGCTCAGTATACAATTCAACCCTGTTGGTACCAGTTTTTGAGGCATATATTATATTTTCTTCATTGGTGTCAACAAATAAAGAGGTACGTATTCCTTTAGAATGAAATGTGCTGACAACCTTTTTAAGGAAATCGAGATGCTTTTTTGTATTCCAGCCTTCATTTGAAGTAATGGCATCAGGAGGATCAGGCACTAAGGTTACCTGATGAGGTATAACTTCCAGGACCAGAGAAATAAAAGAATCAGTTGGATATCCCTCAATGTTGAATTCTGTAGAAATATTTGGTTTAATATCACGAACATCCTGATATTTTATATGCCTTTCATCAGGCCGGGGATGAACAGTTATCCCTTGTGCACCATAGTCCTGGCAACGAATCGCTGCTTCTAAAACATCAGGTGTGTTACCTCCTCTTGCGTTTCTTATTGTAGCAATTTTGTTTATATTTACACTTAATTGAGCCATTATAAATAGAATAAGAGTAGAACAAAAAATCTTCTTTTACGTTTACAAAATTAGCAGTAATTTAGGAAAACCTTTGTATAATATGCTTGCAATTGAACTAATATCAGATATTGTTCCTTCAATAAAAACTTCAGATACGGGAATAAAAGCTTTAAACTGGATGGAAGTTTTTAGAGTTTCTCACCTTCCAATTGTAAACAATAAGGAATTTTTAGGCCTAATTTCAGATACAGATATTTATGATTTAAATCTTGCAGATGAGCCAATTGGGAATCATAGTCTTTCCCTTTTCAGCCCTTATGTAATGGCAGATCAGCATATTTATGAAGTAATTGAATTGGTACAAAGACTGAACCTTACTGTGGTGCCTGTATTAGATGACAATAAGGATTATCAGGGTTTGATTACCTCTAATGATCTGATTAAATATTTTGCTGAATTAACTGCTGTTAATAACCCTGGTGGGATTATTGTACTCGAATTACATCAAAATGACTACTCACTATCACAGATTGCCCAGATTGTTGAATCTAATGATGCAAAAATTCTAAGCCTGTACATTCACTCTCCAAAAGAATCGATGAAGCTGGAGGTTATTCTTAAAGTGAATCGAACTGACTTGTCTTCCATATTTCAAACATTTGAAAGATTTAATTATGATATCAAAGCCTCATATATGGGTGATGAGGAAATGGATTCTCTTTATAATAACAGATATGAAGAGTTTATGAAATACTTGAGTATATAAATCAACAAAACCAAGAAATTATATAATGAAAGTAGCCCTATATGGGAATGTTTTTAATGGAAGCTTTCACCCGGTGATGAAGACTTTCCTAAAAAAACTATTTGATGCGGAAGTTGAAGTCTGGACGATAAACCCATTTTTTAATCTCATTAAGAATTCATTGCCTGAATTTGCGAATAGAGTATTGGTTTTCAATGGACATGATGACTTTCCAGTTGATGTAGATTTTCTTTTTAGTATTGGAGGCGATGGTACATTTCTTGAATCTGCTGCTTTAATACGGGGAAGGGATGTTCCCATAGTTGGGATAAATATTGGTCGGTTAGGTTTTCTGGCTTACATCTCAGAAGATAATCTGGAGCAGTCAATAGATGATATTTTTGAAGGTAAATATACTATTGAGGACAGAACAGTAATTGAAATGAAAACTACAGGGAGCTTGCTAAATGAGTTTGCCTTAAATGAAATTGCTATACAGAAAAAAGATTCAAAATTAATTACAATTCATGCCTACCTGAACGGAGATCTTTTAAATTCATATTGGGCTGATGGACTTATAATCGCAACTCCAACCGGCTCTACAGCTTATTCCTTAAGTGTTGGGGGCCCGATAGTTGCACCAGGATCAATGAATTTTATTATTTCTCCAATTTCGCCCCATACTTTAGCAGTGCGCCCTTTAATTATTCCTGATTTTCATGAAATACGCCTTGAAATTGAGAGTCGAACACCTAAGTATCTGGTTTCTGCAGATTACAGGTCTTATTTCCTGGAAACTTCAGAAAAGATAGTTCTTAGAAAAGCGGATACTTCAGTAAAAATGATTAAATTAAAAGGTCACAGTTTTTATAATACCATTCGAGCGAAGCTATTATGGGGTATTGATATTAGAAATTAATGTTTTATCTTTGTTAATTAAGGATAAAAAGAGTAAATTCTTATTATTCTGAACCAATAAAATGTTATGTCTGGAGTTCTATATGCAAACCATATAGAATTATTTAAGTTAAATAAGAAATATTATTACTTTTGTCAACTAATCTGATGGTCATGAAACGTTCATTCTTTCTCTCCATAATTTTTTTGTTTTTGGTTTCAGGAATTGGGCATTCTCAAACCTGGAAGATGAAAAGGTATGAAGTCTTAGCAGGCCTTGGAGGTACATTTTACATGGGCGATATTGGAAGCGTTACTCCAACCGAAAATATTGGAGGATTTAAGGATGTTGTATTTGCCTCCACCAGACCAGCCTTTCAGCTGGCATTCAGATATAAAATTCTAGAAAAATTTTGGATTAAATTGAATGTAGGATACGGGTGGCTCTATGGTGATGATTCCTCCTATGGATCAAATCAGGAAAGAGGTTTAGTATTTAGTACTCCACTTTTGGAAACAACTGTGCAGGCAGAATATGCTTTTATAAAAGACAAGAGTGCAAATAATTATTTGATGATGAGGGGAAAAGGAATGATGTCATTTGCCTCAAATATAAGCTTTTACGGCTTTGCTGGGCTTGGGCCAGCTTTCTTCTGGCCTAAGATTATAGAGGATCCGAATAACCGTGCTGAAACTGACTTTAGCAGTGTAGCACTGGTTTTTCCATTAGGCTTAGGCTTAAAATACGGTTTGACACCAGATTGGAAATTGGGATTTGAATTAGGAGGAAGGTTTACCACAAGTGATTATTTTGATGCATTT
>JASJGS010000170.1:0-3397 GCA_033791445.1 Bacteroidales bacterium
GGGTACTTTCGAAGTTTGGGCAAATCCATTTACTCCTTTACGTGTACCCCTTATGTTCAACCTGAGAAGAGATCCTTATGAAAGAGCACAGCTTACATCCAATACCTATTACGATTGGTTGTTGGATCATGTGTTTTTTATGGTACCGGCTCAAACTTATGTAGGTAGTTTTTTAACAACCTTTCAGGAATATCCACCACGCCAGAAAGCGGCAAGCTTTAGTCTTGACCAGGTGATGGAAAAACTAGAGAGCGGTTATGACGGACAATAATTTTCAATATAAAAAATTTCAAATCGGGCATCTATAAATAGATTCCCGATTTGATTAAATATAAAATCAGATGATAAAGAAGGAAAACCCATTGGATAGTGGGAGATGATTATTTAGATTTATGAAGACGGAAAGGGCTTAAAATATTTAGCCTTTTCCAAATTCTTCTATTTGAGACTTATAATTGAATAGCGTTATATGCGAACGGCCTACTGGAATACTCAAGAAGAGATTGAAACAACGATTTTAGGATACAATCCAATTTTTATTCAGCTGGAGGATTATTTATTCCTAAAGATGAAAAGAGAACTTATATAACCGGTGTTTTTGGTCCTGTAATGATTTCAAACCGAATGCATATAACAGTTTATTATTTGGAGTTGGTTTTAGCAAAATATTTCACAGAAAGAATCCAAACCTAAATATGAATTAGATGGAATTAATCGAAAAGGGTCAGGAATGGCTTTAGAGATAGATACAGTTAGACATATAATTTTAATAAAAATTCCAAAGAAAGTATTACTAACATTAACTTTAATTTACAATATGAGAAAACAAATTATCTTACTAATTTTTGCCTGCTTTATTACTATATCAATTTATAGTCAAGAAGAGGATGAAGCTGCACAAAGCCGCGAGTCAATGGCTGTTGATGCAACAGCCTCACAATGGAGTTTCCAATTTGCATACCAATGGATGCCACAGTATTACACTGATGTGGTAAATGGAAATCCACGCCCATTAGGTCTGGATAACTATGCTCAATTGCGGATTGTTGCTCCAATAGCACTTAAGAAGCTAACTATTCTTCCAAGATTAACCATACGGCACTATGAAGATCTTCAGAATGGTAAAACAGGTTTTGGAAATACAGAACTTTTTGGACTAATTATTCCCAAGTTTACTGATTGGGGTAGCGGACGAGCAGGTATTGGACCTCTCGTTACAATGCCAGGGAATCCTGATGTCGCAAAAGACGAGTGGGGCTACGGTGTAGCAGCTGCAATTGTAA
Source organism: Bacteroidales bacterium (assembly GCA_033791445.1). Taxonomy (GTDB): domain Bacteria; phylum Bacteroidota; class Bacteroidia; order Bacteroidales; family VadinHA17; genus JANTGF01. The sequence goes on from JASJGS010000170.1 coordinate 1,284, forward strand.
ACAATACAGGTCAGTTTTTCTATGGTCTGTTACTTACACAATCGTGGCGTGCTGTAGACCCAAATGCTCTATCTCCAGGCCAATCAGATACAAATCCTCTTGGAATTGCCCCGTTTCTTAATTACCGTTTTGGAAAAACCGGTTTATATATTCAAACTGGCGATATCATTGCCTTGTATGACTGGAACACAAAGAAGTTTTACCTACCTTTGGGTGCAAGATTTGGGAAAGTTTGGGTTTGGAAAAAAGGTTCATTAAACCTTTATGGGGAATATAGAACCAGTGTGATTTATAAGTCATGGGAGGGATCTGCTGTCAAAAATTCCTATCGTATAAACGTTTCATACTCAATACCTGTTGGAGGTAAAAAATGAGATACAGTGATTCAATGAATGAGTTGTATTTATATTAAAAAATATAAATCATGCGTAAAAATATTATTTTAATTTGTTTGGTATGCATAGCATTTACAACATACTCACAGCAGGAGGAAGATCATTACCTATTCAGAGATGGCAAGCTTAAGCTTTCCACCTTTTATGCCGAGATCAATCCCGCTACATCATTTTCAGTAATGAATGAGCAGCTTGTTAATGTGTTTGAACTTTCAGGAGGTTTTATCCTGAATAATAAATTTTACCTGGCCTTCTTTTCAACCGGTTCTCCAAAAATTAATACGGTGAGTATCCCAGAACCTGGAACCCAGGAGTATGACGATTGGGTGGATGCCGGTGTAGAAATGGATCAAATTAGTTTGGATGCTGAATTTTTATATGTTAAATTCAAACATACTGGATTGCGACTGGGTTATATGCATAAGACTTATAGAACTGTATTCTGGAGAGCTGGTTTGCAATTTGGATTTATCGGTGGCCTTAACATGACAGAGGATCAAACATTTTTAGGCCTATTTGATAATAAAGTATTTGAATCAAAAATAATTACCCTTGAACCTTATTTTGGAGGCGGTGTAAACCTGCTTCCCTGGTGGAGGTTACATCTTGATGTTGGCTATAGGTTAATGAGTGTTGATAAAAGAGTTTTAACGGCTACCCAGACAGATAGTTTTACATTTAAGTTGGGATTCTCATTTGGTAATTTCAAGTATAAATAAATTGCCAATCAGGTTACATTTTGAAAAAAGGTGGATTTCAAGTATCTTAAATCAATAGGATAATTTTTAAAACAAAATAATATGTATTTTGCTAAATAATTCGATTAAGTTATATAATTTTTAAAAACACAAAAATGAGAAAGACAATTGGTTTAATTTCAGGGGTATTATTGCTCCTTTTAATAGTTGGGTGTTCATCCCTTAAGGTTACTTCTGACTATGATAAAAGCTTTGATTTCAATGCAATAAAAACTTACGATTACTATGGATGGGCCGAAGATAGTGATCAAATTCTTAATAGATTTGATAAGGAGCGTATTGAAAAAGCATTTGGAGAAGAATTTAAGAAACGTGGTATGAGCTATGTTGAGGAAGGTGGAGATGTAACTGTAGCTCTGTATATTGTTACTGAGCAAAAAACACAAACTACTGCCACTACAACAGGAGTTGGTGGAGGTGGAGGTTATGGCGGGTATGGTTATGGAGGTTATTATGGCTATGGTCCTGGCTATGGTTGGGGTGGAGGCATGGCAACTACTACATACAACGATTATGATTATACAGTTGGGAACCTTGTAGTAAGTGTATTTGATATCGAGAAAAAACAATTAATCTGGACAAGTGTTGGATCAGGTACCGTTGGAGAAAATCCCGATACCCGGGAAAAGAACATCCCTAGAGTTGTTGCGGCAATAATGAAAAAATACCCGGTTCAACCAGCGAAGAAGTAATTTTTTAAATTATTGGGGTCTTATGGAATAATTCTGGATCTTTTCAATTGATGATTCAATAATTGATCCAGATTTTTTCAATATCTTTTTGGAAGAATAGCTTTTAAACTGACACTTTTATGGAAACAAATTCTGTCCCACCAAAAGGAAGGTTAATAGCCGGGTCCATTGTGTTTATTTCCGGATTCTTGAGTCCTGCATTAATTCCCGTGGTATTATCAACCAGTTTAAGTCCTGGACTCAAAACCACCCTAACAGGACTTTTAGCG
>JASJGS010000171.1:0-3950 GCA_033791445.1 Bacteroidales bacterium
AGGCCGGTTGCAAAATGAATGACTTCTGCACCGTTTTTCTTCATTTCTTCCGGGGCATATTCAATGTTGCCTCCGGGGCATCCACCACAGGATGTATAACCAACCACTTCCAGTTTTTCATTTTTATCATAAATATCAAATGCCCCTTCCCTGTTCTGCAAGGCCCTGAAACATTTGCCGCCGGCACAATTACGGTAACGGTCGCAGATGATAATTCCGATTTTAATTTTGTTTTTCATTGATCTCAACTATTGATTTTACTTAATGCATTCTCTAAATCATGAATAAGATCTTCAACATCCTCAATACCGACAGAGTATCTCACCAGCCCATCTGTAATATGCGCAGCCAGCTTATCTTTCTTTGATACTCCAGCATGTGTCATTGAGGCCGGATGTTGAATTAATGTTTCAACTCCACCCAGGGAAACTGCCAAGGTAGCTAAATGAACATTATCCATTAAAATCTTTCCTGCTTCATAGCCACCTTTCAACCCAAAACTTATCATACTTCCAAACCCGTTCATTTGCTCTTTTGCCAGTTCATGTTGCTCAAAAGATTTCAACCCCGGATATTTTATCCATTCAACTTTTTGATGATTTTCCAGATATTCAGCAATTCTAATAGCACTTTCCTGAGCTTTGTCAATCCTTATTGATAAGGTCTTTACACCCCGAATTACCATAAATGCCTGATGAGGATCCATATTCCCACCCATGTAAACCATAGCCTTGCGAATGATCTTATATAATTGTTCATCTTTCGCAACTATAATTCCACCTACAATATCAGCATGGCCATTAATAAATTTTGTCAATGAATGCAGGACTATATCGGCACCCAGATCTAAAGGTTTCTGAAGGTATGGACTGCAAAAAGTATTGTCAACACATATAAGAATATTATGTCTATGAACCAATTGAGAAGCCTTCTTAATGTTGGTAAGTTGAATTGTTGGATTTGCAGGAGTTTCTATGTAAAGTAATCTTGTATTTGGTTTAATTGCTTTCTCTATCTCATTAAGGTCGGAGGTATCAATGTATGAATATTCAACCCCAAATTTTGAGAAATGTGTTTCCATAACACCCCTGCTTGGGCCATAAACAGCCGAAGTACTAATCATATGATCACCCTGTTTCAAGAGAGCCATGTATACAGTTGAAACAGCTGCCATACCTGAAGACAAAGCAATTCCCCCAAAACCGTTTTCCAGCTCTGCCAGTTTCTTCTCCAGGACATCAATTGTCGGATTACCAATTCTTGTATAAATATAACCTTTCTCTTTACCAGCAAATAAATCAGCTCCATGTTGAGCGTTTTTAAATGAAAATGTTGAAGTCTGGTAAATTGGTGTTACTGCACTACCGAATTCATCCTGGTAATCTCCGGCATGTATTAATTTGGAATTAAATCCCATATTTTTTGTTTTCATTATTCTGAATGGTTTTCTTTTATGTAATTGATTTCTTCAAAATTTCACTTTTATTTTCAATAGCCGATTTCATTACACCTGAGCTAATTGTAAACAATTTATAATCAGACGAATTCCTCTCCCATTCATCCTGGATCCAATGCAAATGTTTTTCAATTAAGCCAATTATCTCATCGGGGTGTTCTACTGTAACCTTGACCGGAATAAAATGTCTGTTTATCATTTTAATATTTTTACAAAACTGCATGGAAACTAAAGCATTAGCTTTTTTTCCCTTTAAAAAATTAATAATTGCATTGCTTTTTTTCCTGGAACCATGCTCCTGCTCCTCATCCAGCAGTTTAAACGTATTGGTTTCTTCAGAGATTAATATCAACTTATCAGAGTGCTGTTCATAAATAAGATATTTATCGGCATCTCCAAAATGTTTCTTTTCAAAGAAATTGGCTTTGTTTACTGCAAATGCAAATCGTATATTCATGTTTTAAGTTTTATGGTTAGTTATTTTACTTCCAACCTTCTTTTTCTAATTGCATAAATACTGCTCTTTCCTCATCGGTCATAATTCTGGTACTATGCTCAAAATCTAAACCAAGGCCCTTAATCGGTTCTGAAATAGAATTAATAAGTGTATCAGCAATAGGTATATCAGGAAATGGAAATGCAAAAACTACTTCAACCGTATTCTCAATCAAATCTATTTCACTAAGGATTCCCAATTCTGTCAATGAATAATTGATGGCAGGATGACCTATCTTTGTTACTACACTTGCTACATCTGCTATTGTTTTCATTATCATAATTTAGGTTTAATAAATTCGTGATTTTTTTGTTTATTCTACATTTATGAATTCTTTAACCTGAGGAATTTCCTTTTCAAATATTGCTCAACACCTGCTTTTAATGTAAAAAGACTGGTAGTACAGGTTCCACAGGCCCCTAATAAACGGACGAAAATTGTTACATCCTCACTAACAATCATCAGCTCAATATCACCTCCATCACGTTGTAAAAAAGGTCTTACATTTTCTAATGCTTTGGATATTTTTGTTCAATTTCCTGATCCCTAACTATTTCCATTTTGCTTTTATAAAATGATCTAAAATTCACTCTCTCCTTTAACAAAAACTTTAACAAGGGAGTCATTAATGAAAACCTCATCGTGATGACCTAAATCAAATTCAGCCTTTGTATTTTTCTCAGAATAAACATTATCAACCGACGGCAAAAACGGTTTTATATCCAAAACAGGAGTATTATCAAAAGCATCAACATTTGAGATAAATAAATTATTCTCTACGATTGAGTCAAGTTTTACAAGGGATAAACCGATAGGATTTGGCCTACGAGGACTCCGGGTTGCAAAAACTCCAAATTCATGCGTACTTTCCGGCGGCACAAGTTCTGCATCCCAACCTTTGGCTTTATCAAAATAATAGAGTATAAAAATATACTCAAACTTATCCAGATCATGAAGTCCTAATGCATACTTATCTTCCAAAGTAATGACTGCTTTTGATTCCGGTGCAAGTATTCCCTGTCGGGGCGCCCCAGTGTCCAAAGTATACTTAGTTGAAAAATAACCTATAGGTTTGAATTTTACTATTTGATCATTCCTATTACATGAGATGATAAGAAATGATAAGACAAATACTAAAATATATAATTTCTTCATTCGTTTCAAAACTCCTTTAATTCATTCTTTTTATATGCATCAAATGCTTCTTTTACCGTCATATCACCGGCTCCAACAAAAATTTCAACTCCAGTTTTTTCCAGAACAGTTCCAGCATTTCCTCCCGGGCCATTTCCCGTAATTAATACATCTGCTTTAATGTTAAAAAGAGTCTGAGCTGCTTTGGGACCAACTCCATGAGCTTCATTTTTAAGAGATCCGTTGTCAATTGTTGTTAGTTCATTTTTCTCATCATCAAAAACAAGAAAATATTCAGTACGTCCAAATCTCGGATCCATCATTGAATCCCAGTTATCTCCTTTTGTGGTAAATGCAATTTTCATTTCTAGTTTATTTAATTTATGCTAATTTTTACTTTCTCCCAACAATCAGAGACCAAGTCTATTAGTTGAGTTTCTGAATACTCGACAATTGTCTTTCCATTTGTCATTGCTTTTGTAAACGACTCATTATATGGAAGTTTTGAAAGAAGAGATATTCCCTGTTCTATTAAGAAATCTTCAATCTTACGTGACACCTCTTGGTTCAGATCTGATTTATTTATTATACACCCTGATTCAATATTGAATTTCTTTACCAATTTAACCACCCTTCGCAGGTCATGCAAACCTGAAACAGAAGGTTCTGTTACAAGAACAACATAGTTAGCCCCTGAAAGAGAAGATACTACCGGGCATCCTAAGCCCGGAGAACCATCTACAATCATATATTTCTTCCCCTTTTCTAAAGCTATTTGTTTTGCTATATTTTTAACTTTTGCAACCAGTTTCCCTGAATTGTCAGCAGCTATCCCCAGCCTGGCATGGACCATAGTACTGCCGG
>JASJGS010000172.1:0-11357 GCA_033791445.1 Bacteroidales bacterium
GATTTTTCGGTTCAAACCAGTGTTCAAAATCACGCAACTTTTTGTATATGAAAACCTATTTGTCGGGGTAGAGGAATTTTAGTATATGACTATTTTGCTGATTTTCAATCTGCTTTTTGATACCACTTTTGTTACCACTAAAAGAAAAACCCCTGAAAATCAATGCTTTCAGGGGTCTCTTAGTAGCGGGGACAGGACTCGAACCTGCGACCTTTGGGTTATGAGCCCAACGAGCTGCCACTGCTCCACCCCGCAATATATTTTAAATAAAACTTATAGTAAAAGAACAAATTATTCAACTGCCACTGTCCCGAAATTTCTTTCCGCTTCGCGGATTAGAAAATCGTGGATCCTCGTAAAATAAAGCAAATCATAGATTTGTGTTTTACGGGACTCCACCCCGCAATATATTTTAAATAAAACTTATAGTAAAAGAACAAATTATCCAACTGCCACTGTCCCGAAATGTGCGTGCAAATGTACATCATGTATTCGTTTTCTCAAAATAAAAATTGTAGTTTTGAATGCTTTTAATTCATTTAAGCTAAAAAACTACCAAAGTTCAAGAAATTTATGCCCAGAATATTTAAACCTGTAGATATTTTTAAGGAAGAAAAGGAAGTAAGGAAAGATTATTTTGATCGTCATACACCTCATGTTATTTGCAGTGAAATAGCCAAAAGAGGTGAAAAATTTAAGGTAAAAGTGAAACTTGGAAGCGAATATCCTCATCCCGATCAAACAGATCATTATATTCAATATGTTCAACTTTGGAATCGGGAAACTTTATTGGTTGAATCTAGATTTTCTCCCGGTACTCTGGGAAAACTTCCCGGACATATTGAAGTTGATTATCATATTATTCCTGAGATGAGTATGAATCTCTCGGCTATGGCACTTTGCACCAATCATGGTTTGTGGCAAAGTGAAAACCAGGAAGTTAAAGTTATAGACTAAAAAACTTCAATAAAAACAGCTGTTTTTTACCAACATTTATAAACCAGTAACGTATAAAAGACAACATTCAAAACAAATTGTAATATTCTTGCGTCTTTGAATTTTTGAATTTCTGATCGAATGGCTAAAAAAAGAAGTAAATTATTTAGCAACTGGAAGCACCAATATAGGATCACCATTTTTAACGATCATACTTTTCAAGAAGTATGGAAGCTTAGGGTAACTAAAAAAGATTTTATGACTCTCGTTGGTTCCTTGATATTGTTGCTCATTGTTTTAGTGACAGTGCTAATTGCCTTTACACCAATTCGGGAACTCATTCCAGGCTATCCTGACGGCAATGAAAGAAGACTTATTTTAATGAATGCCGTAATGGTAGATTCCATAAAAAAAGAATTGGATATCCGTGACCGGTATTTCGAAAATATGAAAAGGATAATTTCAGGTGAAATACCAGAAGACTTTTCTAACTCACAAGATTCCTCAATTGGTTTTCAGGATATTACTTTCACAAAATCACTTGAAGATTCCCTCTTAAGAAAACAGATTGAATCTGAGGAAGAATATAGCCTGACATTCGGAGAACAAACATCCCTGGATGAAAATGTTTCAAGTATGTTTTTCTTTCCTCCACTTAAAGGATTAATCTCCGCTTCCTTTAATCCTGAAAAGGAACATTTTGGTACCGACATTGTAGGCAGCAAAGGTTCAGTTGTGCATTCTACCCTGGAGGGAACAATCATAATGGCATCATGGACTCTTGAAACAGGATATGTTATACAGATACAACATAGCGACAACCTTATTTCGGTATATAAACACAATAAAGAGGTACTTACCTCTGTCGGAACTTATGTAAAAGCTGGTGAAAGTATTGCTGTTCTGGGAAATTCCGGAGAACTATATACTACAGGGCCTCATCTGCATTTCGAACTCTGGCTAAGTGGTAAACCGATTGATCCTGAGAAGTACCTTCTTTTCTAAAGCCTCTATTCTAGAAAAAGAGTGCTAATTTGTTTCTTATTTATTATCTTCCGGATCAAATAATTCCTATTCATGAAAAAAAGTATTGCCATTTTAGGGTCAACAGGTTCAATTGGCACTCAGGCACTTGAAGTAATTTCTCAGCATCCCGAAAGATTTGAGGTCGAGGTTCTTACTGCAAATAATAATTACCAGTTGCTTGCAGAACAAGCAAGATATTTTTTACCTGATACTGTTGTTATTGGAAACGAAACTCACTATGAAAGTCTGAAGAGGAAACTCGCTGACCTACCAATAAAGGTATTTGCGGGATATGAGGCTATAAGCCAGGTTGTTCAGATGCAAAATATTGATATGGTATTGACTGCCATGGTTGGGTATGCTGGACTTAGACCTACCCTGTCTGCAATTGAAGCTGGAAAAGATATTGCATTGGCCAACAAAGAAACTCTGGTTGTTGCAGGTAAACTTATTATTGATTTGGCCCGGCAAAAAAGAGTCCGAATTATCCCGGTAGATTCTGAACATTCAGCTATTTACCAGTGCCTTGTTGGGGAAGGATTTAACAAGATTGAAAAAATTATTCTTACCGCTTCTGGAGGGCCATTTCATAAGAAGGATCTGAATGCTTTAAAAAACGTTACACCAGAGGAGGCTCTCAAACATCCAAACTGGGAAATGGGAGCTAAAATCACCATCGATTCCGCTTCGCTTATGAATAAAGGATTTGAAGCCATTGAGGCAAAATGGCTTTTTAACCTTGACCCTGCTCAAATTGAAGTACTTGTTCATCCTCAATCTATTGTACATTCTATGGTACAGTTTGAAGATGGATCGATCAAAGCCCAGATGGGTTTACCCGATATGAAACTGCCGATTTTATATGCCTTTAGCTTTCCTGAAAGATTAAAATCAGACTTTCCTAGACTTCATTTCAAAGATTACCCAAACCTAAGTTTTGAGCAACCTGACACAAATAAGTTCACGAATCTTAATCTGGCCTACAGAGCCATGGAGGCAGGTGGAAATGTCCCATGCATGTTAAATGCTGCCAATGAAATCGTTGTACAGGCATTTCTTGAAAAAAAAATCTCCTTCGTAGAAATGTCCGAAATCATTCATAAAACAATGGATGTTGTTCAATTTATACCCAAGCCAAGCTTAGAGGATTTTGAAAAAACTGATGAGGAATCTCGCCGTTTAGCCTTGTCATTCATTTAAGATGATTACTTTTGTGCCTCATTTTATTGAATTTATAATATTGGAATGGAAGTATTTGTAAAAATTGCACAATTTTTATTGAGTTTATCGATTCTGGTGATCCTCCATGAACTGGGTCACTTCCTTTTTGCTAAGCTCTTTAATACTAGAGTCGAAAAATTCTATTTGTTTTTTAATCCCTGGTTTTCACTTTTTAAATTTAAGAAGGGAGAAACAGAATATGGTGTAGGCTGGTTGCCTCTTGGAGGCTATGTGAAGATCTCTGGCATGATAGATGAATCTATGGATAAGGAGCAACTAAAATTACCTCCACAACCCTATGAATTCAGAGCAAAACCAGCCTGGCAAAGGCTGTTGATAATGCTGGGAGGTGTTATGGTGAATTTTGTACTCGCTATAGTTATTTATACGGCAGTTCTATTTGTATGGGGTGATTCCTATCTGCCAACTGAAAGTGTAAAATATGGAGTTGTTGTTGATTCTGTCGGAACCCACCTGGGTCTTCAGAATGGTGATAATATAATTACAGTCGATAATGAAATAGTAGAAGGTTTCTATCAAATAATTCCTGATATTATATTAAATGACAGGAAAACTATCCAGGTAGAAAGAGAAGGGAGTTTTCTTGATATCCAATTGCCTGATGATGCTATCGCCACCTTAATTAAAGGGCAAGCAAGCATTGAACCCCGGGTTCCCTTTTCACCCTATATTATTAGTGGATTTATGAAAAACTCGCCCGCTAAAAAGGCAGGTGTAGAAATAGATGATGAGCTGGTAATGGTAAATGGGAAAACTTTTAACTTCCATCATGAATTGATGGATTACCTGAGGGAAAACCAGCAAATTGAAAAAGCTATCCTAACCATTAAACGCAACGGTGAAACAATAGATTTACCTGTTTATTTGACTGAGGACAGATACATTGGAATATACCGTGACCAGAGCAATTTCTTTGAGTTTGCAGAAGTAAAATATGGGTTTTTTGAATCTATCCCTGCTGGTATCAATAAAGGAGTAGAAACCCTGAGTAAATATGTTAAGCAATTCAAATTAATTTTTTCTCCCGGGACCAAAGCATATGAATCCCTGGGTGGATTTATTACTATAGGAAACATTTTCCCAGGAACCTGGGATTGGTATTCTTTTTGGAACCTCACTGCCTTTTTATCCATTATCCTCGCATTTATGAATATCCTTCCAATTCCAGCACTTGATGGAGGTCATGTAATGTTTTTATTATATGAGGTAATAACCGGGCGTAAACCTGCCGATAAATTCATGGAGTATGCTCAATTGGCTGGTATGGCTATATTAATTGCCCTTCTGTTGTTTGCAAATGGAAACGATATCATCAAACTCATCAGGAAATAAGTGATGTAAATTAGGTCCTTAAATCAAACTGTGTAAGGTATTGTCCTAAAATAATGTTATTTTTGTATGTTGAATCATTAAATCAAAAAGAAAATGAATCTGTTTATACCCTTGATGTTCACTCCTGGTCCTATGGAAATTATTTTACTGTTACTAGTTGTAGTTTTATTGTTTGGCGGAAGGAAAATTCCTGAGCTTATGAAAGGCCTTGGTCAGGGGATGAAAGAGTTCAAGAAAGCCACTAAGGAAGAAAAAAAATCAGATGACGCTGAACAGGAAAAAGTAGAATCTTAATTTTTTCTGCCAGGATATGCAAAATTTGACCTGCCGGAAAGTATATAATACTTTTCAGGCAGGTTTTTTATTTTATTCAGCTGTATCCAAAAAATAAATAATTTGAATAAATGAATTTAGGTATAGTTTTTGAAGCAATAAAATATACTTAAAATATTATTCTTTATAATCAAGTAATAAAAACCCTATATATGAAAAAGTTACTTGTAATAGCTTTATTTTCTGTCAGTTTACTATTGATTAATTCTTGTAATTTCCGAACCGAGACTCTCAAACCCAAAGTTTCAGGTTTAACAGGTGAGGTTATACTGGTGATGACCCAAGCTGACTGGGATTCCGGCATTGGTGATGAATGCAAAAAGATTCTTACGACTGATATGGTTGGTTTGCCCCAGCCGGAACCAGAATTTGACCTTATCCATGTTACCCCAAATAACTTTGATAATATCTTTACCTCTCACCGAAATATCGTTAATATCAAAGTAAATTCAAGTTACTCTGAACCAAAAATTGTGGTATTGAATGATCAATGGTCATTTCCACAGCTTATTATTAATATTACAGCTGCTACCGATTCAACCTGTATAAATCTTCTTCGGGATAATGCAGATCAGATTGCAGAAAGGATTAACCAGGCTGAAAGAGAGAGGGTATTAATAAATTATAAAAGATATCAGGAAGCAGGTATCTACAATGAATTGACAAAAAAACACCACGTCTCACTTACTATTCCTAAAGGTTATAACCTGGATTTAGATTCTACAAATTTCATATGGCTTTCTAATGAAACACCATTAACAAGCCAGGGAATTTTCATTTACTTTTACCCCTATACTGATGAGGCCAACTTTTTGCCAGAAGAACTGGTATCAAAAAGAAACCAATTCCTTAAAAGTTTTGTAGAAGGACCTTCAAATAATACCTGGATGACGACAGAAGATTTGTTTGCCCCTGATTTTTCAGAATTTGAAGAGGATGGACAATACTATGCAAAATTACGTGGTTTGTGGAAGCTTGAAAACGGCTTTATGGGCGGCCCATTTGTTAGCCTGTCAACAGTGGATGAAAAAAGAAATAGAATTATTACTGTTGATGGATATGTGTATGCACCGAGCGAGGAAAAAAGGGAACTCCTCAGGCAGGTAGAAAGTATCTTATACTCCCTTCAAATTCTGGATTAATGTCTAGTGAGTAATTGTTTGTTGATTATCCAGCATCTATGATTTGAGCTGGAAGATCAAGGTATTCGTATTTTTGATTTCTTAATTGTGGTTCAAAACCGGCTTCCCGAATAGCTCTCATTATTCCTTCAGCATCAAATGTATAATCTGCTCCAGCAGAAGACACCACATTTTCTTCTATCATAATTGAACCAAAATCATTGGCACCGGAATGCAGACAGATTTGGGCTGTATCTTTTCCAACTGTTAACCATGAAGCCTGAATATTTGGAATATTCGGAAGCAATATCCTGCTTATCGCTATCATTCGGATATACTCTTCGGGGGTAACAGAATTGTGAACATCCATTTCTTGTTGAAGTTTTGTTCCAAGATCTTGAAACGGCCATGGGATGAAGGCAATAAAACCGTAACTATTCGCAGGCTTTTCATCCTGCACCTGCCTGATCCTCAAAAGGTGATCTATTCTTTCTTCCCAGGTTTCCAAATGACCAAACATCATTGTTGCTGAGGTGGGCAAATTCATTCTATGTGCCTCACGCATCACATCAAGCCACTCGTCGGTAGTAGCTTTAACTGGAGAAACTAAATTTCTTACCCTATCACAAAGTATTTCAGCTCCGGCTCCAGGCAAGCTGTCAAGGCCTGAATTCACCAATCGCTGTAGAACCTCAGTGCACCTCATTTTCTCAAGTCGAGCCAGATGTACAATTTCAGGTGGCCCAAGAGCATGAAGTTTAATTTCAGGAAAATTGTGTTTTAAGTCTGCAAACAATTTCTCATAAAAGTCTAAACGAAGTCTTGGATGCAGTCCTCCCTGCAGAAGGAGCTGTTGCCCGCCATGCTCATATAACTCCTCAATTTTTTCTTTATATTCTTCTAAAGTAGTAACATATGCCTCATCCGAGTTGGGTTTACGATAGAAATTGCAAAATTTGCATTGTGAATTACATACATTAGTGATATTTACATTTCGATCGATTAGCCAGGTTACTTTCCCTCCAGGATTTTGTTTTTTCCTTAAGCTATTGCCAATAACCATAAGCTCCTGTGTAGGTGCCTTTTCATAAAGGTCAAGTCCCTCTTCTTTGGAAAGAAATTCAAGTTCTAATGCTTTTTCATATAGAGATGACAGCTTCATACAAATATTTTAACAGGGCGGTAAAAATAATACTATAAATTCAAAGATTATCCGAAACCCAAATTTTATTACCTTTGCACAATATATTCCAAAAACAAATATGAAACTCCTATATACCAGCAAACACACAGATAGTCAGTCGATTATATACTTAGTTAAAAAGGGGGTAAACCTCAGCGATTTCCCTTTAACTGCAAAAGAAAAAGATTTTGTAAAAAAACAGATCCATGCAAAGAAAAAGCTGATTCAGCTAAACCTTTTGCAGCGTTGGATATTTATCCAGGTGGTTGATGATAGCATTAAAGGTGATCACTTGCTGGAGTGGTTACGCATAAAGGCTTATAAATTGCAGAAGGCCATTAACTCTGAAGGATTAAAAAGTGTTACAATAATAGATAAGACCGATAATAAGCAGTGGGTTTTATCTTTAGTTGAAGGCCTGGCCTTAAGCAATTATCAGTTTTTAAAATATTTTAAAAAGAAAAAAGAAAAGAAAAATTCATTTGATACCATCCGAATTATTAGCAAAGCAGTTAAAAAGGAGGATATTGGTGAATTACAGAATATTATTGAAGGTGTTTATTGCGCAAGAGATCTAATAAATGAACCCCTTTCAACATTAACTGCCGTGCAACTCTCAAAAGAAATTCAGGAACTTGGGAGTAAATCTGGATTTAAAGTTGAGGTATTTAACAAAAGGAAAATTGAATCTTTGAAGATGGGAGGGCTACTGGCAGTCAATAGGGGAAGCATTGATCCTCCAACATTTTCAATATTAGAATGGAAACCAAAGAATGCTGTTAATAAAAAACCTTTGGTTCTTGTTGGCAAAGGGATTGTTTATGATACAGGAGGATTAAGCCTGAAGCCAACAAAAGAAAGTATGGATTATATGAAGTCGGATATGAGTGGTGCAGCTGCCGTTGTTGGGGCTCTTTCCGCAGTTGCAAAATCAGCTTTACCGGTTCATGTAATTGGGCTTATTCCTGCTACCGATAACCGGCCAGATGGAAATGCCTATGTGCCTGGAGATATAGTAATTATGGGCAATGGCTTATCAGTTGAAGTATTAAATACTGATGCAGAGGGCAGAATGATTCTTGCCGAAGCTCTTAATTATGCAAAAAACTACAACCCGGGCTTGGTAATGGATTTAGCAACACTAACCGGTTCTGCAGCTATTGCTGTTGGAGTATATGGAATTGTTGGTATGGGTAATGCTGATGAAAAAGTTTTTAGTTCGTTAAAGGAAAGTGGTGAAAAAGTTAGTGAACGGATTGTTGAATTCCCGTTTTGGAAAGAATACAATAAACTTCTCAAATCTGATGTGGCTGATTTAAAAAATATTGGAGGAAGAGATGCTGGTGCCATTACTGCCGGTAAATTTCTTGAATATTTTACTGATTATCCTTTTATCCACCTTGATATTGCAGGACCTGCATTTGTCAAAAAAGAATATAATTATCATGGAATAGGTGGTACAGGTTATGGAGTCAGACTTCTTTTTGATTTCATTAAAAATTATCCCCAGATATAAGATTTTAAAGCAAATTTAATTCACTTGAAATATGATTACAGAAAAAATTAAAGCAGGAATAACACAGGGGGATATAAATGGCATTGGTTATGAGGTAATCATTAAGTCATTGCAGGATAATAGAATTAATGATTTCTGCTCAACCATAGTTTATGGCTCTCCAAAAGTTGCAGCTTATCACCGCAAGGCCCTGAACATTGATAACTTCAGCTTCAATAACATCAAAAAACCAGAGGATGCGAATTCAAAACGTCCAAATATCATCAATTGTCTTGATGATAATGTTAGGGTTGAATTAAGCAAATCAACCAGTTTGGCAGGTGAAGCTTCGCTAATTAGCCTTCAGATGGCTGTGCAAGATCTTAAAGAAGGAAAAATTGATTTCCTGATAACAGCACCTATTAATAAAGAAAATATTCAATCTTCAGATTTTAAGTTTTCGGGGCATACAGAATATCTTGAGGCAGAATTCCCCTCAAAATTGGGCTCGCTTATGATGATGGTAAGTGGCAACTTTAGAGTAGGTATGGTAACAGGACATGTGCCTCTGTCAGAGGTCCCAGAATTGATTACAGAAGAAAATATTTTAAATAAGTTGAGAATTATGAATGAGTCCCTTAAAATTGATTTCGGGATTCAAAAACCCAGTATTGCGGTACTTGGACTAAACCCCCATGCTGGAGATGAAGGCCTCCTGGGAAAGGAAGAAATCGAAGTGATTGAACCCACTATAAAAAAAGCCCGGGAAGAAGGAATTATGGCACTTGGAACGTTCCCAGCTGATGGGTTTTTTGGTTCAATGCATCAAAAGAAGTTTGATGGTGTATTAGCCATGTATCACGACCAGGGACTGGCTCCGTTTAAAACTCTGGTTTTTAACTCTGGCGTAAACTTTACCGCAGGTTTACCAATTGTCCGTACATCACCTGTACATGGCACAGGC
Organism: Bacteroidales bacterium; assembly: GCA_033791445.1. Taxonomy (GTDB): domain Bacteria; phylum Bacteroidota; class Bacteroidia; order Bacteroidales; family VadinHA17; genus JANTGF01. The sequence continues at coordinate 9,633 of JASJGS010000172.1, forward strand.
TATGATATTGCCGGAAAAGGAATGGCTTCTCCAGAGTCCTTCAGAAATGCACTTTACCTGGGACTGGATATTTTAAAACAGAGAAGGCAATACAAGGTTTTAACAAAAGATCCTTTAAAAACACATCACGGAAACAATCATTAGGGATCTCAAGAAATGAAAATCTGGTTATTATGACTAAACCTCAGAGAGATACTTTAAAGAAAAAACTGTTAAATGGCCAGAATATATATGGAACTTGCATTACATCAAATGCTCCTTTGTGGCCAAAAGTAGTCGCCAATTCTAAGCTTGATTTTGTTTTCCTTGACACAGAACATATTCCTTTAAACAGGTCGCAGCTGGCAGGCATGTGTCAAAGTTATCAGGCGCTTGGCTTATCTCCGATTGTTCGAATACCATCCCCTGACCCCTATCGTGCCAGCCAGGCTATAGATGATGGGGCCATTGGAGTTATTGCTCCTTACCTGGAGCATCCAAACCAGATTAAAAGCCTTGTAGGAGCAATTAAATATCGCCCACTGAAAGGGAATAAACTTGAGTCCATTCTCCAAGGGAAAACTAAACCTTCTCAGGAACTGAATACCTATCTTGATGAGTATAATTTCGGAAATCTATGTATTGCGAACATTGAAAGCCTGCCAGCGGTTGATAGACTAGATGAAATATTGAATATTGAAGGTCTTGATGGGGTATTTATTGGTCCGCATGACCTATCAATCAATATGGGAATTCCTGAACAATATGATCACCCCGATTTTATAGCTACGGTTAAAATAATTATTGAAAAAGCCAGAAAATATACCATGGGTGTAGGAATCCACTTTTCACAGGATCCTCAACGACAAATTAATTGGATGAAAGAAGGTGTTAATATAATCATCCACAGTTCAGATATGGCGCTTTTCGGTAATCAACTTCAGCATGATATAGAGAAAATCAAGTCATCGGTAAATGATATCCAAAAACCCGCTTCAACAGATAATTCTTTTCATATTTAACAATAGACCATAATAATTAAACCGATGAAATATTTCTTATTAGTGTTCTTAATTTTTATCAATTTTTCTTTCATCCCAGAAGAAAAGGAAAAACAGTTTTATCAGGACCTTGCCATCATTCATGGAACTGAAAGTGGATTGCCTAAAGGAGTTGTTGATATGATTAAGCTTGACAATGAAAAGCCTGTAGTACTAATTCAGGAAAAATCTTATGCATGGAATGGGGATCAATGGGTGCTTTCCAAAAATGAAAAAGCAAGTAAAATACCTACCATTAAGCACCTGCCTGAAACATCCGGAAAAGTTCTGTCTTCAGCAAGCTACCAGGGGAAAATGGTGGTTGGCTGTGAAAACGGCTTGTATATCCAGACTCATGGAAAGGCATGGGAGCAAATCTTGCCTGCGGATGATATTTATAGTTGGGCTCCAAAAGAGGTTGCGGCCCTTGTTGTGGATGCAAAGGGCCGATTATGGTTCGGTGCCCGCGAAGGAGTAGGTTGTAAAACCAACAATCAGTGGAAACTATTTACTGGAAGCGAGGAGTTGCCCTATACCAGTTTCACCTGTGCATCTGCAGGACCCAATGGGGAAGTATGGTTTGGAACCGAAAGAGGAGCGATTCGTGCAGTTGATGAATATTTCTATTATCGCTTTAGTAGAAGATGGCTTCCGGATGATTTTGTAAATGATATAGTGGTAGACAAAGATGGGACAGCCTGGATAG
>JASJGS010000173.1:0-2693 GCA_033791445.1 Bacteroidales bacterium
AACTTAAAGATTTTATCTCAAGTATTTTCATTTAAAGCCTACTGTGCTGTCTTTTCAATCTCTTTCCAGGCTAAAGCACTAGCTCCCAGAATAGCAGCATTGTCTTCTTCCAGGGCAGAGAACAATACTTTAAATGTATCCTTATAAAAAATTAATACATATTTATCCAACCATTTTTGCAAAGGCTTCATAAGCAAATCACCTGATTTTGCCAGTCCGCCAAACAAAACTATTGCTTCCGGACTTGTATATGCCAATGTATTCGCAATAGCAATTGCTAAAATCTCTGCAGTTCTATCAAATGTTTTCAGAGCAATTGGATCGTTTTCCAGGGCTGCAACGGATATTTTTTTGGACGTTAATTCATCTACGTTATATTTCCGCAAAGGACTATCGGCTCTCCATTTTGCCATTAATTCAGTTGCTGTTTTACAAACACCGGTCGCCGAAACATAGGTCTCAAGACACCCCATCTGACCACATCCGCATTCTCTTCCGCCAGGATATACAATTACGTGTCCCATTTCACCTGCAAAGCCTGAATATCCATACACAATATCCCCATTTACTACGATTCCACTACCCAGGCCTGTACCCAATGTCAGGACAACAATATTTTCCATTCCTTTTGCAACTCCAAAAATGGTTTCTCCAATAGCAGCCGCATTTGCGTCATTGGTTAAGGCAAAAGGTACATTCCTGAGTTTAAGGAACATCTCTTTAAACGGTATAACTCCCTTCCAGGGCAAGTTTGGTGCATTTTCAATGGTTCCCCGATAGTAATTTGCATTGGGAGCACCTATTCCAATTCCTTTCAAATCATACTCTTCATCCCCGGCATTTAGCAGGTCTGTAATGGCATCATTACATGCTTTAATATAGGGTTCAACAGTATCATACATTTTTGTTTCCAGGATGGTGCTTTGAACAACTGTTCCGGTTTTATCAACCAGGCCTATTGAACTATTTGTTCCTCCAATATCGATTCCTACGGTTACTTCTTTCATAATTTTTTGTTAATTTCTGAATGCTAAAGTGGTGATATAAATAAAACAGATTATAGGAACTATAAAGCCATACATAATATTACCTGTAAGATCAGCTACCCCACTAAACAACAATGGAATAATGGCTCCTCCGATAATTGCAGTAATCATTAAACCGGAAAGTTCATTGGTTCTTTCTGGCATTTTATCAATGGCTATTGAAAAAATAAGAGGAAAAATATTAGCGAAACCTAATCCGGTAATAAAAATGGATGCAATGGCTATATTTTGTTGTGGAATGTACAGTCCTAAAATACCAACAAGTGATAGGACAGAAGAAATAACTAAAAACTGTTTTGGTGAAATCCAATTAAGTATAATTGATCCGAATAACCTTCCAACAAGCACAGCCAGTACAATAAATGCAGACCCTAAAAGACCCCAGGTTTTCAAATCAAAATCATGAACGTCCTTAAGATAAACCGGAATTTTTGAAAATAAACTCACCTCTGCTCCTACATAAAAGAAAATTCCAAGCACCATTGATAATACATAATTATTCTTGAGCAGGGACAGGCATGACTTGAAGGTAGGATATTGTCCTGATGATTCTGTTTTTTCATCAATTCTGGTTGCAATTAAATATATAATTGCAGCAAACATTATTATACTATATATTGGAAATAAAATCTGCCAATCAGATCCCCACCATTTTACAGCAGCAAAAGGCAATAACATCCCCGATAAGGTACCAATTGCTTTAATAAATTGTCCAAATAATAAGTTTCTCGAATATTTCCCTTCAGGCGAAACATCCCGCATTATTGGATTTCCTGCTACCTGCATAATTGCTGCACCGGCACCAAGAAATAATACCGATAGTAAAAGCAAAGCAAAACTTTCAAAGCCAAAAATTGTTGGAAGTAATAATCCAAAAAGGGCAATTATTAACCCAAGTTGAAGCATATATTTTTTACCCTTTCTACCCTGCAAAAGCCCCATTGGTATAGAGAGAAGCCCAAACATAATTAAGCCCACAAAGGTTACCAGCTGTGAAACTGTATTAGAAAGCACAAATTCTTCTTTTAAAAGGGCAGAAAGTGGACTTACTACATCGCCAAAACCCATCGCAAGAAAAGCCAGGAAAATTGGTAATGATTTTAGACTATTACTTTGCGTTTTTGTCATACATCTATATTTAGTTTATGCAGAATATGTGATATTGGGTCCTACAAAAGTAAGAAAATCAAGCAAACTTATATACTATAAATTATCCCTGCAGAAGCTTTTAGAATTTTACTTTTTTTTCTTTTTCTGTGGCTTGATTTTATCTGATGATGAACCTTCCTGATTCAATATCTCTACTTTAACCTCGGTTACACCTTTATCTAAAAAATTAAGTTGTTTTGCAGCAGATTTTGAAAGATCTATTATCCGCCCTTTAACAAAAGGACCTCTATCATTAATTTTTACAACAACACTTTTATTGTTTGCCAGGTTCGTTACCCGAACTTTTGTACCAAAAGCCAGAGTTAAATGTGCAGCTGTTTTTTTTGAATGATCATAAATTTCCCCGCTGGCCGTTTTTCTACCATTAAACTTATCGGCATAGTAAGATGCCTTTCCAATTTGTACAAATTCTTTTTGTCCGTTTGCTTCTAATGAAAAAAGTAAAATGATTAGGAAGAAAATTTGCTGCAGCTTCAT
>JASJGS010000174.1:0-9333 GCA_033791445.1 Bacteroidales bacterium
CATCGCACTCATGGATATCAAGATATGGGTCGGTGACTTTCAATAACTTCGGCCATGATTTCCCGGATGGAGGAATGAATGAAGCAGGATTATATATATGGGAAATGAATGAAGATGCCGACTATCCGAAAGACGAAAATCTGCCCAGGCTTAATCAAATGAATTGGATGCAATACATACTGGATAACTACTCCACAGTAGAAGAAGCCATTCAATGTGCTTCTGAAATTGAGATCGATGGTTGGGGATGGCACTTCTTTGCAGGAGATGCGCATGGGAATACTGCGGCCATTGCATTTATAGATGGTGAAGTAGTTGTACATACAGGTGAGAATATGCCCGTACCAGCACTTTTTAATACCCCATACAAGCGAGAATTGGAATTACTCAGGTATTACGAAGGATTTGGCGGTTTATACGAACCTGATCTTAAGGATCCAAAAGTTCCTCGATTTGTAAAAACAGCTGTTATGATACGAGATTATAAGTCGGAGGAAAATATAGTGGATTATGGCTTCGAAATGCTTAAAAAGATAATGGTAGACGATGAACCAGAGTGGTCCATACTATTTGATGTACATGAAAGAAATGTGTATTTCAAAACAAGGATAAATCCTGAGATAAAGAGTTTTTCAATGGATGATCTTAACTTTTCAAATGAAAGTGCCGTTCTGGTCTTAAATATGGACATTCAAAAAGGCGGAGATGTTTTTGATTTGTTAAATCCCTATTCAAATGAAAAAATGAGCGAGTTTACGGAAACCCTTATTTTCCCTCTTATTCCTGAAGATTTTTTTACCCATGGTGGAATAAGTAAGGAGGAATACCTCCATCGGACTTCCACCCATAGTGATGCAGCGTCCCTTCCAAAAAATCAAATTTTTAGTGGAGTGTGGAGGAATGTCCCAGATACATTAAAAAAGGAACCACAGCTTACTTTAAAATTGGAAACAAATGGGAATGCAGTTCATGGATACTTTTCCAATGATGAAGAGAAAGATTTTATCCAGGTGGATCACCTGCATTTGATTGGTAACAACCTGAATCTAACTTACAAAACATCAAGTAACACCCTTATTGAGATCAAAGCAGATATCAAGGGTGAAAAGATGGATATAAGAGTTTTGGGAATAGAAAATGATTATGGGAACTTCCAACTATTCAAAAGTATGGAATGATATAATTATTGCTGAAAGTAGATCTTTACAAAATAATCTGGTCTGGCATCCTATTTTCCAATGCTGAAAAGGGTTACAATGGCCCTGTGATCAGAATTAAAGAAGCCACTTGATGGATCATCCATTACAATTTTTGATTCCCTTGGATGAATCCTTTTTCCTTTAAAATAAATGTAATCAATTCTATCTGAAATGATGTCTTCAGATAGAAATCCCCAGGTTCCATCCATGGTTTTGAGAGGATCTGGGTTTACTTCCCTGAAAGAATCCCTGAAACCCTGATTCATCATCAATTTACTTACCGGCCATTCCACAATTTTACCATAATGATATTCCATCGTATTTTCTATCCAGTCAAGGTGAGAACCAGAGTTAAAGTCCCCTCCTATTACAATGGGGATATCAGGGAAAATCCTTTCCAGGCTATCAATGGCCGCCAGGATAGCGGTAATCTCTCTGAGGCGGGTTGCCTCCTCCCCACTGACCAGGGAATCGCTTAAATATGTTTTTATATCCTGGAAATAATCAGGAAGATAATGCAACCATATATTAAAGCACATCAACTTTGTTCCCTCCACATCAATAATTACACCCTGCGAATTAAAGGGTTTAAAAATGGGCAAAGTGTCAACAATTGGGTATTTACTATGAATTGACAGGTTCGAACTGGCTCTCCAGCTATATTGGTATCCGGCTTTAGCAGCAAGGTCCATTCCACAGCAATAAGTTTCCTGCATAAACAAAATATCCGGTTCATTTTCTTCTATCACAAGTCTAACATTCACTGTATTGGCAGTATCCTGAACAAAATCATCTGCTTTTGATCCGTGCAGTCCCCCATGCCAGATGTTCCAGGTCATTATTTTAACATCTTTCTGTGCCAGAGAGCCAGATTGATATGCAAGGATCAGGCATAAAGTGAAAAGGGCGAATTTCAGGTTCATTCTATAATTAATTTAGGTGGTCCTGGCTAAAAGGCTAAATATACCTAATAATTTCATACAAAAAATGCTCCTAATAAAATACTTTAAATTGAATAAAGCATCCTTATAACTACCTAATTTACTGCACATAGATGCTTGAGAGGATTTCAAACTAGGAATATTGAATTATGATTTTTTTAATTTTCGAACAGACGAATTTGAAATATAAATTTCAGTCTCTTTTAAAGACTGAAGATATTCTAGAACATAAATCAATGAATAAAACTATATATAATTATAAATCAATAAATAATAGCATAAATATATATTGTTATTTAAAAATATATTTGTATTTTTGTCATTGTACTAATCATTGTACCAAAACCAATCTACATTATGGAAGCAAAAACAACACTGTACGATGTAAAAAGGCATAAAGCTGCCTCTTCGCAGAGATCCGGAAAGTCCAACCGCCAGGGCTGGAATGTGGTTCATGTTAAACCTGGACTTTTTGAATCGGGAATCATAAAAACCATAAGTGGTTCATGTTATGGCATTTCTGCCACCAAAATGAATCGGAATTATGGATATGTTGAAGGTGTGATCATATCCAAGAAAACGAAAGAAATGTTCCCCCATGCCTGGAATATTGATGCAAAGGGAAGACATGTTGATTTCACGAAAGATCCGAGGAAGTACATCTATATTGGAAAAGAGATACCCGCCGATGTAGTCTGGAAAGTTGCCAGGAACAGCGGTTATGGTTGGTTCTCTGTATTACCTCATATTGACGAAAACTATTTAGAATGTTCTATTTACGACCTGGTGGAGGAGATAAACCTAAGCCAATTAACCTAAAATATTACTCCAGGTCGAGCCGAAAAAACTTCGAATACGCCACCCGACAAAAAATACTTGCTTCCCACTGGGACCAGGCAAGCCAATCCCCTATCCGGGGCGCCAAAGGCAGGATGCGTAAAGAAGAAAGGACCATTTATGAGTCTATCCTACCCTATGCAGCCTTCCTGAAATACACTATATCACGTTTTACACGTGAAAATAAACAGCTTACCGTTGAAGCTCTTCGGTATGAATTTGATACAAAATTTAATAGAAAGAAGAATTCAAAGGATCAACAGCAAAAGGTCACTGAGGCCTTACAGCTCTTCATTAAAATAAAAACAGACAATAGAGCCCTGGAGGAAAGTAGCTTGCAGAAGTACAAAACACTTTTATTGCACCTTGAAAACTTCGAACTGAAGAATAATAAGCGCCTAAAACTGGATGGTCTAAATTCTGAATTTTATACCGAGTTTGTTCTCTATTGTCGAAAAGACTTAAAGCTTCAAGACAATACCCTGGCCAGGTACATCATGAGCCTTAAATCTTTTTTGAGGTGGGCTGATGAAAATGGATACCAGATAGACCCTGCCTACCGCGATTACAAAAGAATAGACTTAACATCTGTCACCTTTGCTTTGGATGAAGAAGAAGTTCTCATGCTATACGAGTACAACTACCCGGTAGAGGAGCTTAGAAGGTCAGTGGATATATTTACTTTTGGTTGTTATACAGGTCAGATGTATACAGACTTAAAAGAGATTCGAAAAGAAAATATTGTGAATGGAATTGTCTACTTGAAACAGCAGAAATCGAAAAATATGGAAGTGCAAACAGAGGTAGAAATACCTCTGAATAAGATAGCTAGCAAGATTTTAATGAGATACAGCTATCAACTTCCGTATATAAGTATTCAAAGATTTAACTCTGATTTGAAAGAAGCTGCAAAACTGGCCGATTTTACTGAATTAACAGAAAAAACAATCCAAATTGGTGCTAAAAACTACATCGAAAGAATAGAAAAATGGCAAAGGATATCCAGCAATATTATGCGGCGAACCTTTGTAAAAATGAGCCTGGATAAAGGGATGTCTTTGAATGAAATTGCCATGATCACAGGCCACCGCCATTTGAGCAGCTTAAGGCAATACGATAAAACATCAATAGAACAACTTCGCAATAAAGTATACTCGGCATATGGCCCACCTGAGTAAAAGTGGAAAACCCTAATACCAGTCTTTTAATTCAGCAAGAAATTAATTACCAGAGGATTCCTTCCTTAGTATCAAATAGCAGGTTCTTGTATAGAATAGAAACCAGCTAAAGATACCCAGGATCTTAAAGCTATCTTCTATAAAATACTCCCACTTCTCCTGTGGCAGAAAAACATCGCATCCAATGGACAATCCAAACAGCAATATGGCCGCTACGAGTATTTTATACCTGAATTCAAGAAGTAGGCCTCTGAAAGAATACAGGTAGCCTATTAGTATAATTCCGTAACCCAGGTAAATTCCCTTTTGAGGAATATGAAGCCTGTAAGGGAAAATATTTTCATGAAACAGGAATAAATCATCGATAAGAAGAATCAGCGACAAAAGAGCTGAAAAGAATAAAAAGATACTGATTTTATCCTTCCTGATAAGCCGGTAAATGATAAAAGTAAAAAAGCAAATGGCAACCGTAGAACACCAGAGAAGAACTCCAATATTGGATATCAGGCCGGTAAAAGGATGTGCACCCAGGCTAGCTGTTGGATCCGCTGTAAACTTATAAACCGGTATATCATACAAAATACTCCCTATAGCCACCCCGGTTAAGAGGATGAAAATCAAGATATATCCAAACCCTGCCAGAATATTAAAGTTCAGGTATTTCATGTGAAGAAATCAAAGTAAAAAGAAGACCGGTTCTTCGTCAAAACAAAGCTAATATAAAAAAAATGCTTTCCCCATAGATTTTGTTGACTCGATTTTAGAACAATTTTAATTTCATCCCGTATTAAAGGTATGACAAATATTCATCAGATAGCATCCTACCTGGAAGCAGTTCTAACCATTAGGGGGTTTGATGTGGACACAAGAGTCCGGGCCTCTACTCCCGATTCAATTTTCATGAGTGCCCAAAGAAATGGAAAAATACAAGGAACCGTAAAAGTTACTTCTGAGGTAACCCACGATTGCTTTAACTTTGGTCCTATTTACTTTGTAACATGTATGCAGACGGCAGATCGCTTTCTACTGGATTTTTGTCCTGCCAAGTCTTAGCCAACCTCCTGTAAATTTCTGAATACAATCCATTCTAATATATACTTTGGGGCTGCCATCTGCCTAAAGATAAAGATTTTTGCAACAAAAGTCTTTATCTAAACGTATTATTAGTATGGCACACATTTTTGAAATAGCCTCCTATATTGAAGCCGTGTTGCGAATTAAAGGCTATGAATTGATTCGGAGAAATGCCTTTTGCCCGGGTGTAGTGATTGTAAATGTTTTTAGAGCCAAGGAATTGATTACTACACTAAGAATCGACAAGGATTATACGAATGATTATTTAGATTTCGGTGACTTCTTCCTTATCGGGTCAATAGAAGATGCAGAAAGATTCCTCGAAAAATTTGATTCCATAATATCCTGAATATGAATGAAGTTCTTGATATATCACACTTCCTGTTCAATGAATTAACTGCACGTGGTCTAAGCGTAAGTAAACGTATCCATCCAACTTCTGTCTTTTTTACAATTAAGCAAAATGGAAAAACGGTGGCCAATATCAGGGTTATGCCAGAAGAAAAAATTCTAGATTACAACTATTGGAAGTATTACCAAATTGGAACCATGAAAACTGCCAGGAAATTTTTAAATGAGTTTCCTGGAAGTAACTAAAAACATAATATTTTTAGGCTATTGAGTTCTATCTTTTACGCAACGAACTGACAGACAATGTGATTTCCTGTCATAATACCTGTGTATGCCTCCCCTTTCATAATCAAATACTCTCAAACACCCCAGGGGAACCTTGTCGTTCCAAATTGAATCTGCAGTTGTCCAGAACAAACCATAAAATCCCAGATATTCAAAATCTACAAAGAGGTAATCAAACAAGCCACCTGGTAAAACACAAAAGCCATAGCTATCCAATCCTCCTTCATTTGGACTATGCCAATGTTCTGTGCCAGTTTCTTTAAGCAATCCTCCTTCATTTGTGCCCCTTAAATCCTCTATTATTAGTTCATCTGTGGGAACTCCAATATACTGCTCAAGCTGCAACCACTCCCCATCTGAAGGCAAATGCCATCCCTCAGGGCAAACATTTTGAGCCGTTTCCCAAAGGTACAGCCTCCCGTAAATATCAGCATTGGATGTATCAAGACCATAAATAAGGCTACCCTTTGAATCATAATTTAAATCTTCTGCCATCCAGATCTGGTCACCAATCTGCACTGTATTATAGGATTGTCCATCCCTGACATCAAACCATTCATCCCCTGCAGTCCAGTCATTATTAGGATTAAGAATATGTTCTGTGCATTGTGTGAGTGCAAATGCCAACATTAAAACTAATAGAAGAGTAATTATGGTTTTCAATTGAGTCAATTATATGTACTTGGGTCAAACAAGTTACATTATTTTTCATTGGTGACCAAATAAATTTACACGTATTGACTATTATAGTCAAATCGAACAATAAATTAGTTAACGCTCCCTTTTTTCCCTTATTGGTTCATCATGCAATGATCATTAATTATATGATATTCATCAAATTATACTCAAAAGATTTGGCTATCTCATAAAACATATGTAACTTATTTCGATATGTCTTTTTCTAATAAACCCTTAAATATTTATTATTATGAAGAAACTACTGTTCATTTTTTTTGTTGCAATTATTTTTTGCGCCTGTGAAGAGCCGGAGTGTGAAAATATCCAGCCTGATTTGAATCTGAAAGGTAAAATGGTAAAAAACAAATATGCACATGGTTTAGACCAGGATCGGTATGTGATTATGAAAAACTATGATAACCTTAAAGTGCATTACCGTATCATCGGCAAAGGACCCATTGATGCGGTATTTATCCCTGGCTGGACCAATCCCTTAACTGTTTACACCAAACAATTCGATTATTTCAGGGACAAAGCAAAGTGTATCTATATTGATTTGCCAGGAACAGGATTAAGTGATGCTCCCTCTCCCAATACTCCACTTGCTCCAATTCCAGATGGTCCAGAATACACTATGGAGTTGATGGCGGATGCTGTTTATACCGTTATCAAAAAAGAAGGATTACACAAATTTGTAGGAATTGGATTTAGCATGGGGCCGAAAGTTTTAGGGATGTTTGAACGAAATTATCCGGGAATGATGTATAAGCTGGTAGTAATTGATGGTTATTTTGATCCCTGGCCTACAGAACAACCTGATCGCCAAAATTTTATCGATGATAGGGAAACAACATACCTTGAACAACTAGAGTGGAATGAAGCAACGAAGCAATTTTTAGCTGGTTATTTGGTTCCACCTGGTTCTCCTCAAGAAATGCTTGATTGGGTAACCTATTTTTACCAATTTCCATCTGATATTCTTGCAAATACAAGTTATCATGCTTCAGCAGAGAATGCCAATGAACCTGTTGGTTGGATGTATCCCAAATTGTGTTTATTCGCGAATCCAGATATAAATATGGATTATCTAAATTTGATATACCCAAATTATACCATCCATAGTTTTCCCGATGGCGGGCACGTTATTCACTGGATGTTTCATGAAGATATTAACCCAATAATCTGGGAATTCATAAAGGACAGGCCTGGAAAGAAATATTAGTTGATTGAAAGCATGTAATTAAATCACTTATTAACAAGATAATTAGGGGTGTCTTAAGGCACTCCTTTTTTTTGTTCAGATTATGAGTTTGGTACTCCAACTTTTTTTGACTAAAAAATTAAGGATGTTCAGAAAGAATCAACTACTACAAATAACCCCAAGGCTTATCGTATATAATTATTTCATATTCTCCGGGTTCATAGAAAGTAATTCGTAAGCTAGCTGGGATTTCTTGCGATTTAAGCTTATTCTCAAGATAATAAGAAAGTGATAAAGTTACAGGGAATGAAAGATCCTCAAACCCTACCAAAATATCATTCCTTACCTCTTTTCCACTTGAAGATATTATAAGCATGTTATGAATCCTTCTATTGGGATCTTTCACCGTTGGAAGCCTGAAGGATACTTTGTTACCCAATCCGATTCTACGAATACTGAATGAGATATTACTTCTTTCTTCAATTTTGTATCCATTTTTACGTCCTACAAACTCGTCATTCGCCCACCTTCCTTCCAATATCAGTATCTCAGTACTTATCGTAAAAGTAAACTTGCCATTTCCATGCCTTTCTCCTGTCTTCCATTCACCCTCATAGGAATCCCCATTATTCCATTCATAAAGTCCCATTCCATTTGGCCATCCTTTTTTGAATTCTCCAATATAATGGTCTCTTCCAAAAGCCTCTCCCTGTCCGTGAGCCAAATCCTTTTTGCATTCACCTTGATAATCAAGTGAAATTTCTGGCTTGAGAACTTTACAATAGGTCTGGCAATACACAGGGTGAAAGAATGAAAACAATAAACAGGTAAATAATACAGCAAAAGTTGACTTCTTCATGATTTCTAAATAACTGTAATCCTGAGAAATTAGATTTTTAGGACTTGCAGGAATGTGACCCTTTTTTTCGTTCAAATTATGGATTTGGCACTCCAACTCTTATTGACTATAAGTTTAGGGATTTACAGAAAGAATCGACTTTCTACCAATAAACCCAACTGTTATCGAATATTTTAATTACATATTCACCAGGTTCAATGAAAGTTATTCGTAAATAAGCTACACTTTTATGCGGTTGATACTTATTCTCCAGGAAAAAAGAAATCGACAGAGTTGCCGGGAAAGAAAGGTTTTCAAACCCCACGATACTTCCCTTTCTCACCTCTTTTCCACTTGAAGAATTTAGAACCAGGTTTTGTATGCCTTTTTTGGGGTCTTTTATCGCCGGAAGCCAAAAAGATACTTTGTCACCCTCTCCAATTCTACGGATATTAAATGTAACATTGCTTCTTTCTTCAACTTTATATTCTTTTCTACGTTCCACAAACTCATCATTTACCCACTTACCGTCCAATACTATTTCTTTAGCACTAATCGTAAAAGTAAATTTACCAAGCCCATGCCGTTCTCCTTTTTTCCATTCACCCTTATACGAATCCCCATTATTCCATTCATAATGTCCCATTCCATCTGGCCATCCTTTTTTGAACTCTCCAGTATAATGGTCTCTTCCAAAAGCCTCTCCTTGTCCGTGTGCCAATCCCTTTTTGCATTCACCTTGATAATCAAG
>JASJGS010000175.1:0-14262 GCA_033791445.1 Bacteroidales bacterium
ATCCATTTGGGGAAACGGAAAACTGAGACCTTCTTTTTCGAAGATTTTATAAACATTCTCATTCATCTCAAAAAAGACATCCCAAAAGTCCTCAGCATTAACCCACACTCTAACAGTTAGGTTGACTGAACTATCACCCAATTCTCCAAGACCAATAAATGGTTCTGGATCTTTCAATATTCTGTTATCTGCCTTAATTAATCCAAGAAGCACCTTCCTGGCCTTCTCAACATCATCACCATATGCAACCCCAAAAGTCCAATCTACCCTGCGAGTTGGTTCCTGTGAAAAGTTTGTCAATGAGCTGTTAGATAATCCTCCATTCGGAATATAAACAACTTTATTATCAGGTGTTTTTAGAATGGTACTAAAAATTTGTATTTCATAAACAGTTCCCATATACCCCTGAGCATCAATAAAATCACCAACTCGAAAAGGCTTGAAAGCTAAAATCATAACCCCTCCTGCAAAATTCTGCAATGTTCCCGATAAGGCCATTCCTACTGCTAAGCCAGCTGCACCGAGAATGGCAATAAATGAAGTCATTTGAATCCCAACCATACCCATCACGCTAATCACCAGCATGATTTTTAATAGTATAGAAATCAAGGTTCTAATAAAGGGTTCCAAGGAGGGATCCCAATCCTTCTTCTCCAATAACCGGGATACGGCTTTATTAATAAGTTTGATTATCCAAAGACCAATAACTAGAACCAATAAAGCTCCAACGAGTTTTGGTCCATAGGTTACAAGTAATTCCATTGCTTTATCAAGCAGATCAGTTCCTGTTTGCATAGTTCCTTCCATAATATTATTTATTTAAAATTTCCCTCTAAAAAAAAACAAAAGTAGATGTTTGAACTTCTGTATCAAATATTTGAATTAAAAAATTTTACAAATATATTTTAATTTAGTTTAAATTGAAATAATTAGATGATAAATAAAGATTAAGAAAATCTAATTTATGATTATTTGAATGGCAACTTTGAAAATACTTGCCCATTTTAAGGGATCTTGGATATTCCAGATTCATGAATTTGGTGCATGTAAAAACTTATGATTTTCCTTATCAATTTTCAATAAAAAATCTATATTTAGGGTTCAAAAAAGTAACCCAATGAAAGACCTTAATAATCTCATCGAACAATTCTACCAAATCTATAATAAGTCAGATTCCAAGCCCAACATTTTTTTTGCTCCCGGCAGGGTAAATTTAATTGGTGAGCATACAGACTATAATGGTGGTTATGTATTTCCATGTGCACTGAACTATGGAACCTATTTATTAATAAGGGAGACCCAAGATGAAACCATTCGTTTTGCATCGACCAATATGGAATTTACTGCGAAAATTTCAATTTCTGGTCTTGGAGAGAAGCAAGGAAAAGAATGGGTAAATTACCCTATGGGTGTAATAGACCAATTGATAAAACTTGGTATTCAGCCAAAAGGTTCCGAACTTCTTTATTCAGGTGATATCCCAAATGGTGCCGGCTTATCATCTTCTGCATCAATAGAAGTAGTGACTGCTTATGCTCTGAATAAATTATGGAATGCAAATATTCCTAAAATTGATTTGATAAAATTATCACAAAAAGCAGAAAATGAATTTGTTGGCATGAATTGCGGAATTATGGACCAGTTTGCTGTTGGGGTGGGACAAAAAGATTCAGCACTTTTTTTGAACTGTGATACACTTGATTACGAAAATGTACCACTGGTTTTGAAAAACTATAAGCTGGTAATATCCAATACTAATAAACGAAGAGAGCTGGCAGACTCAAAATACAACGAAAGAAGATCAGAATGTGATAAAGCTGTGGAATATTTGAATGAAAAGAAAAAAATCAGGAACCTAAGCGAATTGAGTCTTGAAGAATTTGAAGAAATAAAATCTGCAATTCCAGATGAAATCATCAGATCAAGGGCGAGGCATGTTATTTCTGAAAATGATAGAGTCCTTAGGGCAATTCCAGCCTTGAAAAACGGAAATCTCGATTTGTTTGGCCAATTAATGAATGAATCTCATGATTCACTAAAAACAGATTATGAAGTAACCGGTTTTGAATTAGATACAATGGCGGAAGAGGCTCAAAAACTTTCAGGAGTTATAGGGTCAAGAATGACAGGTGCCGGTTTCGGAGGCTGTACTGTAAGCCTGGTTGATCAGGATCAAATTGATGGATTTATAGATAAGTTAGGGAAAACCTATTCAGAAAAAACAAATTTACAAGCTGATTTTTATGTTGCTGATGTAGGTAACGGAGTATGTGAATTGTTTTTATAAATTCTTAATAATTAGAAAAGCTTTTTGGATGATTCATTTTATTGTATAATTGTTACTTTTGATTTTCTTAAATAAATGATAAAAAATTAAGTTTATTAACTAACCCTTAAAAAATCTTTTATGGAAACTGGTTTTTCTCTTGGATGGGTAGATTGGACAACCATGCTGATCTATTTTGCTTTTGTTTTGGGTATTGGGTGGGCTTTAAAGCGCTATATGAAATCCTCAAAGGCCTTTTTAGAGGCTGGCAGATCCTTACCTGCATGGGTAACCGGACTGGCATTTATTTCAGCCAATCTTGGTGCTCTTGAGGTTATTGGTATGGCTGCATCTGGAGCTAAGTATGGAATGTCTACAGTGCATTTCTACTGGATTGGTGCAATCCCTGCCATGATTTTCCTGGCAATTTTCATGATGCCATTCTATTATGGATCAAAAGCCAGATCAGTACCCGAGTATTTGAAGCTTAGATTTAATGAAAAAACTCGTGGATTCAATGCATTTGCTTTTGCCATAATGACCATCTTTGCATCTGGTATTTCTATGTATGCATTGGCATTGCTGGCTGAGACCATCTTACCTTTTCACTTTTCTGCAAATATACTTGGATTTAATTTCACCCCTTTTGACCTATATTTAGTTTTAGGTGCTGTAATTGTGTTGGTTTATACATACTTGGGTGGCTTAACTTCAGCTATTTATAATGAGGTTCTGCAATTCTTCCTTATTTTCATTGGTTTCCTACCACTTGTTTTAATTGGATTGGTAAATATTGGAGGATGGGAAGGCTTAAAAGAAGGCCTCGAAATAGTTTCAGTCAACAATGGATACGAACCTGAAGCATGGCTACACACATGGAAAGTTGCCGGTAATGCAAGTGAAAATCCGATGGGTGTTGGATGGTTTGGTATATTAATGGGATTGGGTTTTGTTCTGTCATTTGGCTACTGGGGTACCAACTTCCTAGTTGTACAAAGAGCCATGGCAGCAGGTTCGATGAAAGCCGCACAGAAAACACCTCTTATTGGAGCAATTCCAAAAATGTTCCTTCCACTATTGGTTATTGTACCTGGCATGATTGCCATTGCACTTACTGCAGACCCTGATAGTGGATTTGCTCTGGCTACCAAGGGAGGCTCGTATGATTATGATAAAGTTATCCCTATGCTATTGGGACATTATTATCCCGTAGGAATTTTAGGACTAGGATTAACTGCCCTTATTGCCAGCTTTATGTCAGGTATGGCTGGTAATGTAACCGCATTTAATACTGTGTGGACCTATGATATTTATCAAAGTTACATTAAGCCGAATCAATCTGATAAACACTACCTGAAGGTGGGTCAGCTTGCAACCGTTTTTGGTGTAATTGTGAGTATTCTTACCGCCTATGTAGCACAGATGTTCAACAATGTAATGGACTTTCTGCAATTGATATTCGCATTTATTAATGCCCCTTTGTTTGCTACATTTATGCTGGGGATGTTCTGGAAAAAGACTACTGGTAATGCAGCATTCTGGGGATTAATTTCTGGAACACTAGCTGCAGCTGTTCATCACGGTCTAACACAGCCTTTCGGAGAAACTATGCTCGTAAAAGGAGGTTGGTTGGGAACTGTAGTTCATACATACCCAAGTGTGATGGCACAGAATTTCTGGACCGCGATTTATGCATTCACCACAGCTTTAGTAGTTACGGTGATTCTTACTTTTGTTACTACACAGAAAAAATCAGATGATGAATTAGTAGGATTGGTTTATTCACTTACACCAAAGGTTAAAGATGATAGCAAACACTTCTACGATTCTCCTGTTTTCTTAGCAATTGTGGTTGGTGTAGTTGCACTTGCTCTTAGTATATATTTCTGGTAAAATAAAAATTTTAGTTATGGGTTTAGATATAAAAATTCCAATAGGTTTAATGTTCGCGATCCTGGGTGTACTACTTACCGGATTTGGTATTGCCACAGGTTCAGATGCTGAATTGTATCAGAAATCATTAGGCATCAATGTAAATCTTTGGACCGGACTCTTTATGTTGGCTTTTGGAATAATGATGCTTTTGTTGTCAAAATTCAGTAAGCCCGAAAAAGAAAAGGAATAGGTATACTTTTGAGAAACTGCGATAAGGAGTTATCTGCTTCCTATTGTATATTTCTTTCATGTGATTGAAACATTTATTCAGTAATTATCTTTCAATGATACTTTTGCTGAATGAGTGTTTCAATCATTTATTTTTTAAGGAACTTTTGAGTCCATTCAAGATTATCCTCAGTAACTTGTATTATATATATCCCCTGAGATAATTCATAGATATCAATCCTAATATTCGATTGATCTGATTTATAATCCTGGATTTTTCTACCGGCCACATCCAAAATACGAATTTGCCTATCCTTTGAAATACCATTAAAATCGAGTATTAGATAATCTGTTGCTGGGTTTGGATAAATCAGAAATGGGCTAGGATCATCATAAGGATCTTCAACCTTGCTTATGGAATTCAAATCCAGCAGTGACCAGGCATCAGGATCTAACATTATACTGCTAACTACACCTGGCAATTTAACCTGAAATACATCAAGGTTTGTTTTCTGATGTACCCTAATTATTGTATCCTTCTCCCCCATTTGAATTTTAAACTCAAGAGGCATTTTAAATAGCGGCGTTTGACTTGATGATGTTGTTTGAGTGGATTCAATGACTAAGGTATCATTACTTTGTCTCCAGGTAATATTGTAAAAAGGGTATCCTTGTCCAAAATACCATTGGTCAAAAAATGCAGTAAAATCCATACCTGATTGCTCCTCAATAAGCTCTCTAAAGTCCAGTCCAGTAGCTACTGAATCTGTGTATTTCGTTTGAAATTCCTTTAATGTATTAAAGAATAGAGAATCGTTATTCATCTCAAAACGCAACATATGAATTATGGAAGCCCCTTTTTTATAAGATAAGCGGTAGTCAAAAATGCGATTTACATTGTTGAGTTCTTCAAAGGGGACATACACGGATCCCTGTGGTTTTTGCTTCGCATATCTATGCGCCTCTCCCATCCAGGTATCAGCTTCTTCCTGAGATCGTAACATCTGCATAGCGAGATATTCTGTATAAGAGGCAAAACCCTCATTTATCCATATATCCTGCCATGTGGCACAGGTTACATTATCACCAAACCATTGGTGACCAAGCTCATGGGCTACAAGATAATAAGTAAATGAGGAAAGGGTTGTCATTGTTTGATGCTCCATACCCCCACCCATCGGAGCTACACAATGACCATATTTCTCACTTTCAAAAGGATAAATGGTGAATAATTCCGAATACAATTCGATTAATTCTGCAGTTTCGTTAATTTCTTGATATTTCTGAGTTAAATACCCTGGACTATTATATATATAATTCTGGATTAGTATAGAATCATCATGGCCTTGAGGATGCGCATATATGCTATAGTCAATGTAATCTGCAACTGAAACTGAAATCAAATAATATGCTGTAGGGTAAAATGTTTCCCAATTGTACTTAACTTTTTGTCCTTCCAAACTCTCCACACTTTTAAGCAGACCATTTGACCCAGCCTTAAGTCCTTCTTTTGTTGTAATTGACACTTTAACAGAGTCAGCTTTATCCAACAATTCCTGTTTACATGGGAACCAGTCTTTAGCAGCGTAGGGTTCAGAAAGCGTCCAGGTTACTTTTTGGTTCCAATTACCATCTTCTCCATTTGTCATTCCTGTAAAGAAACCACCCTGCGGTACAATTCCATGATAGTAGACCTGTACTTCCAGCAAGGTCCCTATACCAGGGATACTTTGAAGGGGAATGATTAGCAGGTCATTTTCATGCGTAAACCCAACTAAGCCTGACCCAATGCGAACAGAATCTACGGACAAGTGATTTGCCAATTCCAAATAAAATTCAGTCAATTCATCTGAAACAACTTCAGAAACAACTATTCCATTTCCTGCAATCTGTGTACTCTGGTTATCAACTTCCACATCTAGAATATAGCTTTTTACATCATATTTGTTTAATTCAGGTGAAGCTAATCTTTCACGACCCTGTATTGCAGGCAAATATTTTTTGAATACAAGATTTTCCGTGACTACATTCTTCTGAGCAATGCCAGAAAAAATTACAAAAAAGCAAAAGAAAACATTTAAAAAAAATCCCTTCATAGAATTCAGTTGATTAAATTTGGTTGGAATTTACTTAAAAAATAATTCCTGCAAAAATCATTCCGGCTTAGGCCCAAACAGACTATACTTTAAATTATTATTTACATCACGGAATCTGGAATAGAATGAGTAACCTCCAAAGTTGTTCTCAATTTTTAACAATAACTCATTCCACCCTTTGTTCATTGGTAATTGAATTGTATCCTGATCGGGAGCTGCCACCCTTATATCAAGAAAACGATACAACTCTTCCCCATTTAAAAATACCTTTGATCCGTCATCTGATCCAATAAAAAAGGGAACAACAACATCTTCAGGAGAATAAACATAGGTGAAGGCATATGTTATCACAAATTCGTAAGGTTCTACCTTGTCCCAAAGACTAAAGTAACCATTTTCAGGAGTTTTATACCTGTTCCATTCAATCTCCTTTTCATTTACACCACTATATGAATCAGACAAATTTACTTGAATTTCCGGTGGGAAAATAGAATCTATCCCATACCGCAATACATCAGAGTCTCTTTTATTAATAAATGGTCCAACAATCATCCATTCAGGAATATACTCCCTTATTGGATTCAAAATAAAAGCATCAAGGCCAAGCTCAGTTTCCGTTTCAGAGCATATAAATTTCAAACTGATTTTACCTTCATCCACTTCAAGGTTTTTCAACTGAATCATTCCCCCGGGAAATATAGCATCGTTTCTCCCGTCGAATTCACCTAAAAGTCGATTTTCCTGGAAAACTTTCACTTTTCCATATGAAGGTCCTTTTGTAAAATAAAGATCAATATTGTATTTTTCTTCCTCCAGTCCAACCAGGGAGAGCTCCAATTTCTGCTCTTTCTCCAATTTAACATGCAATTGTTTTCCCTTGCTCCATTCCGGGCCAAAATCCGTCATGTCTTGAACAACAAATGGAATTAAGCTGGTTATATCTGCATCTTCAGCCTCTATTCCTCCAGGTGGAACAATTGTTCTCAATGGAATCCTCATAGAAGCTTTTTTTAAAGGCGGAAATTCCTGGTGGGGTTCTTTCTGATACCAATAAACCGTACTGCTAAAATCGGCCATAGACTCATTCGCATGACCATGTTCCATGGTGAATTTAATTGATTTTTTAAATGGGATTGGATCAGGGACATGTAGCCTATAGGCTGCAATTCTTCCTTTATCCTGGTCCTTTAAAATCAAGCCATGGTAGGGGGCAGAAAACTCACCATCTTTAAAGTACCAACCACTGGTGAAATAATCTTCTGTACCCGTTCCATGAATGGAAGGATGTCTTTCACCATCTACCCAGATCATCTCATCTCCCTCAAGAAAGCCCATGCTTCCGTTGTATGATTGCATACTCATATTTAACCCCACTACATGCCCTTCTCCCTTAGCTTCAAGAATTGTATAATTCTCGTGAGAATCGGTTAATACATCCCGGTTCCAGAAAGCATGAAAATAGGCAATTGATTTATCGAGAGGTTTTTCCAATTGGTAATAGTCAATATGATAATAGAAAGCATATATTTCCTGGTCTGTTTCATTAACTACCTCGATCCTTGCAGAGGTATTAAAAGGCATTGGGAAATAGCAGAAATAACCTCCACTTGTCATTCCCATATACTGTGAATAATAATGTTTATAGTCAAAGCCAGTACCAAAAAAGTCACCCACCGGGACCTCAACCGATGGATTTTCTTCATCATCCCAATACATACGCAGCAGAATTCTTCTTAAAAAATGCGGATCTCGGGAATCAATAGTAATCCAAATTCTGGCAATTACTCCAGGTCCATCAATTCTAGCAATTGTTGCAATTTCATTTGCCGGAATATTAATTCTATCATTATTTGCTCCAGTAGTATCATAACTTGATACCTGGACCAATTTGCCATTCTTTACAAAAGGCAGGCGCCCAGGGTCAATAAAATTTTGGAAGTCATAATTATTGTTAGAACAGCTCCAAAGAACCATGATAAATAATAGCCCAGGAATAATTCTAATAAAACAATATTTATTTTTCATTCTAAACACATGTAATGATACCAACTTTAATTGCCCCATATCAATTAGCAACAACATAATAAAGAGTTTACCTAGTAATTAAAACTTCTTTATTTAACTACTTTTGGCAATGAAGCAATTTACAAAATTTACAAATGCATTACAGCATTATACTAAAATGATTTACAACTTAGTTCGCAAAAGAACGAACAATCATCTTGCAATTTGATAAGTTTACTTAATTTTACAAACCAATTTCCCTTGACTACTAATCAAGCAGCTTAATGACCACATTCCCATTTTATAAACAGCTAGATGCTATGGATTGTGGGCCTAGCTGCCTCCGTATGATTTCAAAATTTTATGGAAAGAGTTATAGTCTGCAGTATCTTCGGGAACGCAGTTTTATAACTCGAGAAGGAGTATCCTTGCTTGGAATTAGCGATGCTGCAGAGTCTATTGGACTGAAATCAATGGGGGTCCATATCAATTATGATCAATTAAGTAAAGAGGCCCCACTTCCATGTATTGCCCACTGGAAACAGAAACATTTTGTTGTAGTATATAAAATAAAGAAGAATCGTGTTTATGTAGCGGATCCTGCCATAGGAAAAGTCAATTATTCGAAAAAGGAGTTTATATCAAATTGGACCAGTACCAGAAAGGAAAACACCGATGAAGGAATGTGTTTACTCCTTAAGCCAGGAAATGAGTTTTATACTAAACCTGAAGAAAAGCAAGACAAAGGCAAATTCGGTTTTCTATTCTCTTATCTGCGTAGCTATAAGAAATACGTCTCTCAACTTATTCTGGGATTAGCTATAGCGAGTCTGATTCAGCTCATTTTCCCCTTTCTAACACAACAGGTGGTTGACTTTGGTATTAATAACCAGGACATCGGATTTATTTATCTCATATTAATAGCCCAGTTTGTTTTACTCATAAGTAGAATGTCAGTTGACTTTATCCGTGGATGGATTCTACTTCATTTAGGAACCAGAATTAATATTTCATTGATTTCCGATTTCCTTATTAAACTAATGAAACTTCCCATAGCCTTTTTCGATTCAAAAATGATTGGTGATTTGATGCAGAGGATTGGTGACCATAGGCGAATTGAAATATTCCTGACATCCTCAACTTTGAATATCTTATTTTCCTTAATAAACCTGATAATTTTTGGGATTGTTCTTGCCATTTATAGTACTAAAATATTCCTTATTTATATTCTTGGCAGTGCACTTTATATATTGTGGGTTTTATTATTTATGAAAAAAAGAAGGGTGCTGGATCACCAACGTTTTAAACAATTGGCTGAAAATCAAAATAGTCTGATTCAGCTGTTTAATGGAATGCAAGAGATCAAGCTAAATAACATTGAGAAACAGAAAAGATGGGAATGGGAAACCATCCAGACAAGGCTATTTCAGGTAAATGTAAAATCTCTTTCCTTGAATCAATACCAACAAGCTGGAGCAACTTTTATTAATGAATCCAAAAACATTCTAATAACCGTATTAACCGCTATTTATGTAATTGAAGGAAGCATGACCCTTGGAATGATGGTGGCTGTGCTATATATATTGGGACAGCTAAATGCTCCCCTCGATCAAATGATAGGATTTTTACATAGAAGCCAGGATGCTAAAATCAGCCTTGAAAGAATGGGGGAAATACATTTGAGGAAAGATGAGGAGGATATTACTGAGACTAAAATAACAGTTTTGCCCTCAAATCGAAATATAAGTATTGAAGAACTTTCTTTCCAGTATGAAGGGCCAAATTCTCCATTTGTCCTTGAAAATATTAATCTGGAAATCCCTGAATCAAAGCTAACTGCCATTGTTGGAGTAAGTGGTAGTGGGAAAACCACTCTGGTAAAAATGCTTTTAGGTTTTTTCTCACCAACCAAAGGGGCTATCAAAGTAGGCGAATATCACCTTAAAAACTTTAGTTTACCTGTTTGGCGCAGTAAATGTGGCGCGGTAATGCAAGATGGTTTCATTTTCTCCGATTCCATTTCTAAAAACATTGCTATGGGAGATGAATTCATGTCCATTGAAAAATTAACAAGTGCAACTAATGTTGCTAATATTCAAGATTTTATAATGGCTCTCCCTTTGGGATTTAACACTAAAATTGGGCCCAATGGCTTGGGGCTTAGCCAGGGTCAAAAGCAAAGAATATTAATTGCCCGGGCTGTTTACAAAAATCCGGAGTACTTATTTTTTGATGAGGCAACAAATGCCCTGGATGCGAATAATGAAAAGATTATTATGCATAATCTACAAGAATTTTTTAAAGGAAAATCCGTCGTTATTGTTGCTCATAGATTAAGTACTGTAAAAAATGCAGATCAAATTGTGGTACTTGACAAAGGATCGATTGTTGAAATAGGTACCCATGAAGAACTTACCCAAATGAAAGGGAAATACTTTAATCTCGTAAAAAATCAATTAGAACTTGGAAATTAGGCATTATTCAATTGAGAATGGAAGAATCAAAAAGCAATACAGGTAAGAAAAACATAGAGTTTCGAAGTGAGGAAGTCCAGGAGCTTTTAGGCTATGTGCCACGTTGGATAACTCGTTGGGGCATTAGCTTAATATCACTTATCATCTGTGGTTTACTTATTGGTAGTTGGTTTTTTAAATATCCCGATGTAATAACATCTCCTCTTGTTATTACAACAGAGAACCCGCCTGCCTCTGTAGTAGCGAAGTCAAATGGGAAAATTCAAAAACTCTTTGTTGTTGATGAGCAATTTGTAAAAAGAGATCAACATCTTGCAGTTATTGAGAATCCTGCCAGATATCAAGATATAATCCAGGTAAAAAATAATCTCAATAAAGTCAGTGCATATATTTTAAATTTTGACACTATTGGATTTTTGGATAGAAGAACTGACTACATATTGGGAATGGTTCAGTCATCCTTTTCAACATTTGTAACTAATTATCATGGATACCAATCATTTATTTCAATTGATTACCATTTAAATAAAATTAAGGCAGTCAGGAATGAACTTAAAAAATACAAGATCTATTATAATCGATTGTATAAACAGAAGGAGCTCCTTAATGATGAATTATTATTGTCTTTAAATCAAACAAATAGAGATTCAATATTATTTCATAATAAGGTTATTCCTCTGGCTGAATTAGATAAATCAGTCTCCACCCTGTTACAGAAAAAACACGACTTTGAACAATCCCGAATTAATTTATCAAAGGCAGATATTCAAATTTCAGAATTGGAGCAGGAAATTTTAGATTATGAAATGGAATACACAAAACTGAAGAAGAAATATGAACTTCAACTGATAGAGTCCTTCAATAATCTTTCATCGGAAATTGCCAGATGGGAGCAGGCCTATTTGATCAAAGCACCCTCTCAGGGATATGTTAGTTTCACAAAGTTCTGGACAAAAGATCAAAATGTTTTAATTGGCGAAAAGGTACTAACCATTGTCCCAGAAGATTCTGGAACTATAATGGCTAAAATGAATCTTTCTATACAAAGATCAGGGAAGGTAAAGAAGGGACAGCGAGTAAATATTAAAATTGATAATTATCCTTATATGGAATACGGAATGCTAAAAGGGTTTATTAGTAAAATATCTATGGTTCCATCTGATGATTTTTATATGGCAGAAGTTCAGCTACCTGATAGCCTTACAACATATTACAAAATTAATCTCGAGTTCGACCACGAAATGAAAGGAGTTGGTGAAATAATTACCGAAGATCGAAGGCTATTTTCACGAATAATTGAACCAATAAAATATATAGCTGATAGAAATTTAAAACGTTAACAACCTAAAGAATTGTTCGCATTTTCTTGAATAAATATCCTTAAGTGAAAAGAACAAGCACTCAGGAAATACTGGATGGAATCCGCAATAAGAATAATCCTGTACTAAAGATAGTATATAAGGACAACTATCCTGTGATTGAAAATTTTATTCTAAAAAATAGCGGCAGTAATCTTGATGCGGAAGATATTTTTCAGGAAGCAATTGTAATTATTTACAGAAGAGTTACAAAAAATGAACTAATCCTGAACTGTAGCTTTGCAACCTATATTTTTTCTGTATCCAAAACATTGTGGTACAAAGAATTAAGAAACAGAAAGAAGCTTCAATCTGAAAATTTCGATGAAGAAGGAATACAGTATTTAGACGATACTATTTTAACAATGAAAGATGATTTTGATAAGCCAAAGCTTATTCAGAAGCATCTTATGAATATGAATAGTGATTGTAAGAAAATACTTATGCTTTTTTACAGTAATGTACCATTAAGGGAGATATCAAAAATACTGGGATTTAGTGGAGAGAATTATGCAAAAAAAAGGAAATTTATTTGTAAAGAAAAACTGATTGAGTTGATCAAAAAAGATCCAAGGTATGATGAAGTCATGGACTCAGACTGATTTACGATTTTTCTTTGACCAGATGAAAAGAAAAGTCAATAGAAGAATAAAAAAAACAGGCACTATCTTTCCAGGCCATAATGCAGCATAAACTGGAGAATTATCACCCAGTGTAATATAAGCCGACCAGAAATAGGGATGGGATTTCAACAAATTAGCTTCTTCAAGAAACTCCAGTTTTGCATTCCTCAATGCCCGGTTTTTTGAATGTCCCTTTTTTAGATAGCGATAAAATTTCTCCATTATTTCCGACCCTGATTTATCCTCTACCTCCCAGAGTGTCATCACTACACTTGGACATCCTGCATACATAAATCCACGGGCGATACTCATGATACCCTCCCCTTTTTGCAATTTACCACTACCACTATTACAAGAACTTAAAACTGCCAATTTTGCATTCAGCTGTAGATTATAAAGCTCATTGATATTCAAAAAGCCATCATTCAAAGTATCCATCTCACTATAAGTAAAGGCCAGCTTCGAATACATAGGTTCAACGTTATCAATTAAAGTATGCATTGCCAGATGTAAAATATCAAAATGAGGTGCCATTTCTTTGAACTGAGTTTCAGTAGCTTCTTCATCGATTAAAATCGTACCCCTCGATAATTCCATTATGGTTTCCACTTCCTGTCTGGAGAAAGGCAAAGGATTTAGTCCCCCAAACTCTGAACGAAGAAACCCCTCAGACTTATTGCCTAATAAACTGGCATTTAAATATTTTGGTGCAAAAGCCAAAAGTTTTGTTTTAGAAAATCTGCCAGCAGCTTTTTCATTAAGTAAAAGTGTCGCTGAATATGAATAATTTATCGGATTGCTTTTTAACAAATAGGGCAATGTGTGAAACTCTACTTTTTTAATGCCAGGATTATTTGAAAGCAGAATTTCAAAAGGTAAATAGGCCAATGCCCCATCTGGAACTACAATTAGCTGTTTTTTCTTTATATAATCTTCAAAGGGCCCAATCAAATGCTTATACAATTTGTTGGAAGAATTTAATAGACGAACATACTCCTGCTCAATATTGTTCGAAAAATCACTATTCATAAGGCTGGTCTGGAGACTATTAACACTTAGCCAAAAAGTACTATCAATACATTCCCTTCTAACCATAAACTTATCCCGGGTAATCAGAAAGCTTATCAGTGAAGTATCAGAGATACTGTATTCAATAAGTACTTCGTTTCTCTTCAGAGATTTCCCAACTTCTTCAGAACCTACAATTCTGGTCTCATATTTAAGTGCATAATACTTGGTAAATCCCTTTTCAAAAACACGGATGATTGAATCATAGCTATTGGTAAATTTGAAGACATATTCCTGGTATAGTTCCATTTTGACGGGATCAGAATTTTC
>JASJGS010000176.1:0-8164 GCA_033791445.1 Bacteroidales bacterium
CCAAAATCCTCTATTGCAGAATCATTTCGATCACTTAGAACGAATATTCAATACATTAGCCCAGATGATAAGATTAAGGTTATAATGGTGTCCTCAACCATAAGTGGTGAGGGTAAGACTTTCTGTGCTGCCAACCTTGCAACCATTTTCGCCATGTCAGGAAAGAAAACCCTATTAATGGGATTAGACCTAAGAAAACCCAAAGTGCACAAGGATTTTGGAGTTTCAAATGAACTTGGAATTAGTACATTTTTAATAAATAAGAATACATTTGAAGAAGTCGTGCTCGATACTCAAATAGAAAATCTGTTCGTTGCCCCTTCAGGCCCAATACCTCCTAATCCTGCTGAGTTAATTGAATCAAACCGGATGAAAGAATTTATGGATAAGGCCAAGGATGAATTTGATACAATAATAATGGATACACCTCCAGTAGCTATAGTTACTGATCCTATTCTATTGGCTAAGTTTGCTGATGCAAATATATTTGTTGTTCGCCAAAATTATTCCAGTAAGAATGTTGTTCAACTTATCGATGACCTGTACCATAAAATTAAATTAAAAAAACTTGGCATTTTAATAAATGATATTAAACTAAGTGGATATTATGGATATGGATACGGCTATGGCTATGGTTATGGGTATGGGTATGGATACGGGCAGGGATATTATGGTGATGAAAACGAAAAGAAATCCCCTTTCAGAATAGGCAAGCTTCTGAAAAAGAGATAATTACTTAGAGTAGAGAAGTTCGTCTCGATAAGCCATCTAATTCTTACAAATTTTCTATTAAATATCAGATCAAAACGGAATTACCAGGAGGTTAGATGAAAATAAAATCAAAGAAACCAAATCTATTTCAGTCATTTTTACCACTGGTAATACTAATAATCCTTCTCTCTTTCAATGTTAAATTTTTTGGAGACGACACACTTGCCGGCTCAAATCAAATGGCACTTATCCTGGCAGCAGCATCTGCAGCTGTAATTGCCGGGACTATTGGAATCAAATGGATCAAGCTACGCAAAGGAGTAGTTAAAAGTATTGGTTCTGCCATGCCATCGATTCTCATTCTATTTCTAATTGGTTCATTAGCGGGAACCTGGATGATAAGTGGAGTAGTGCCAGGACTCATTTTTTATGGACTAAAAATTCTAAATCCAAAAATATTCCTTTTCGCAACTGTCATTATTTGTGCTTTAGTGTCACTGGCTACTGGATCTTCATGGTCTACGGTTGCTACAATTGGAATAGCCTTGCTTGGTATTGGAAAAACATTGGGTCTGAGTGATGGCTTGGTTGCTGGAGCAATAATTTCAGGAGCATATTTTGGAGATAAAATGTCTCCAATGTCAGACACTACAAACCTTGCTCCAGCAATGGCGGGAACAGATCTCTTTACCCACATTCGCTATATGATGTACACCACAATACCATCCATTGTAATAACACTTATAATCTTTCTCATAGTGGGCTTTTCAATAACAATTGAAGCAGATTCATTGAGAGTTGAAGAAGTATTGGGCGTTCTTGAAAAATCCTTTAATATAAGCCCGTTGCTGTTTATTGTACCTGCCTTTCTAATCATAATTATAATTAAAAGAGTATCTCCGGTTCCTGCTTTGCTTGCTGCAACTCTTCTGGGAGGAATTTATGCCGTAGTTTTTCAGCCAGAGATCATTAAAAGCATTGCTATGATAGATTCAAACTACGTAAAAGCTTCCTACATTACTGTCCTTAAGTCTATGTTTGGACCTGTGAGCGTAACCACGAGCAATGATATTGTAAATGAATTGCTATCTACAAAAGGGATGTCAGGAATGCTTAATACTATCTGGCTTATTATTACGGCCATGGTTTTTGGAGGGGTTATGGAATCAGCAGGCATGCTTGTAAAAATTACGCAAACAGTAATAAAGCATGTAAAAAATGCGGGAACTCTAGTCGCCTCAACTGTTGGAACTTGCATTTTCTTTAATGTAACTGCTTCAGACCAGTATATCTCAATAGTAGTACCTGGGAGGATGTATGCCAAAGCATATAAAGACCAAAACCTCAAACCCGAAGTTTTAAGTCGTACATTGGAAGATTCTGGAACAGTTACATCAGTATTAATTCCCTGGAACACATGTGGTGCTACACAAGCAGGAGTACTTGGAGTCTCTACACTTACCTATGCCCCTTATGCATTTTTCAATATTATTAGCCCATTTATGAGCATTTTTATGGCTGCCTTTAACATCAAAATTCGCAAGATATCGGATGATCCAAATAAGAGTAAACAATTAGAGAAAGCCTCGCAGAAATCATAAAAAAAGACCCTAATTGGGGCTTCAAATAATAGAATTATATCTTAATAAAGCTTTGGATACTTTTTTGGATCCGACTCATTCATCATGCCATAAACCATTTCAAAAACATCTTCGGCATTTGGATTTGAGAAATAATCCCCATCAGTAGCATAGGCAGGACGATGTTCCTTAGAACATAAAGTTTGTGGGGCTGCGTCAAGATAATAAAATGCCTTTTGTTCTTCAATAACATTTTGCATCATAAATGCAGTTGCACCTCCAGGAACATCTTCATCAAAGAAGATAACCCGGTTTGTCTTTTTAATCGATTCCAGAATACTATGATTTACATCAAATGGTAATAATGTTTGTACGTCGATTAACTCAACTGAAACACCAAAACCCTTTAGTTGTTCCACTGCATCCTGAGCAATACGAACACAAGATCCATAAGTTACAAGAGTAATGTCTGTTCCCTCCTCAAGTATTTCAGGTATTCCAAGTGGGGTCTTAAACTCTCCAACATTCTCTGGCAACTTTTCCTTCAATCGATATCCATTTAATGGTTCAATCACCAATGCAGTATCATTTGCCTCAAGAAGAGTATTGTAAAAACCTGCCGCTTGTGTCATATTCCTGGGAACACAAACATATATACCTCGAATAGAATTTATTACCATACTTAAGGGAGAACCTGAATGCCAAATCCCTTCCAGTCTATGACCTCGGGTTCGCACAATTACAGGAGCAATCATATTCCCTCTTGTACGATATGCTGTAGTAGCCAGGTCGTCACTCATAGTCTGAAGTGCATAAAGCAGGTAATCAAAATATTGGATTTCTGCAATTGGTTTCATGCCTCTGAGCGCCAGACCAATTCCCTGCCCCAAAATAGTTGTTTCACGAATTCCAGTATCTGTAATCCTTAATTCCCCATACTTTTTTTGCAATCCTTCCAAACTTTGGTTTACTCCACCAATATGGCCGACATCTTCACCAAAGGTTACTACCAGTGGATTATTTGAAAAAATATGATCAAAATTCTCCCTCAATACCTGGCGGCCCGGTACTTCTTCAGATTCTTCTTTGTAAACCGGAGGCACACCCTTAATATTTATGGCTGAATTTCCCCTTTCGTTATAAACAAATGAATTATAACGTTCCTGGTTATCCTTATAATTTCTTTCCAACCATTGACTTAAATCTTCCTGTAGGTTTTTCCTAATGGTACAATCAGTGCAAACACTTCTAAGAATTTTCTTGGCTGCGCTAAAAACATCTTTCCGGATGGGATTGATAATTTTTTTAAGGTCTTTTGTAATTGTTCCAACCTTGTCGACATGCTCCCTTTTACAGACGCAAGATCTATTATCAATGATTTTTATTAAAGCATCTCTCTCAACCTTAATTGGATTAATGAATGATTTCCAACCCTCGATTCTGGCATCTTTTGCATCCTTTGATGCTTCATCCTCAATTTGAGCAATTTCTTCTTCACTTGCGATCCCCGCTTCAATCATCCAATTCCGCATTTTTTTTATGGGATCAAATTCAATCTCCCATTCTAAACGTTCAGGAGTTTTATATCTCTCATGTGATCCGGATGTAGAATGCCCAAGGGGTTGGGTCACCTCCTCAACATGGAAAATTACCGGGATTTGTTTCTCCCTGCAAATTCTAATACCCTCTTCATACATTTTGCATAAACCAGGGTAATCCCATCCTTTTGCTTTGTAGAGCATGTATCCTCCTGGCTTACCTTCTTCCATTTGAAATCCACTTAGGAGATCTGAAATGTTTTCTTTTGTGGTTTGATACTTCTTCGGTACTGAAATACCATAGCCATCATCCCAAATCGAGAGAGCCATCGGAACCTGCAATACACCAGCTGCATTTACAGTTTCCCAAAAATGTCCTTCAGAAGTACTTGCATCACCAATTGAACCAAAAGCAACTTCATTTCCTTTAATTGACAAATTCTCAAATTTGTGCAACTCTTCATTATTACGAAACAGCTTTGAAGCATAAGCTAATCCTAATAACCTTGGCATTTGCCCAGCAGTTGGGGAAATGTCAGCAGAGGAATTCTTTTGTCGTGAAATATCCTTAAAGCTACCGTCTTCATTTATATTCGCTGTAGAAAAGTGGTTGTTAAAAGACCTGCCACCATTCCCTGGATTCAATTTACCATCTGTGTTGCCATATAATTGATGAAAAAACTCTTCTGCAGAAAACAATCCGGCAGCCATCATCCAGGTCTGGTCACGATAGTAACCTGATCTCCAGTCGCCATCTTTGAATTGTTTTGCCAGGGCAATCTGGGCTATTTCTTTACCATCACCAAAAATTCCAAATTTAGCTTTTCCTGTTAGTACTTCCCTCCTTCCAAGAACACTAATATTTCTGCTAACATTGGCAAGTTTATAATCGGCCAATACATCCTTTTTAAAATCTTCGAAAGTTTGATCCTTTTGTAATTCTGAAGTTACTTCATTCATTTTTCAATAATTTATATGACTGGTTCGCAAATTTAGCAAGAATAATTCTAAATTAGAAGATTCCTTCAATAAAACAGGCATACTAATTTAAATATCCTTGTTATCAATTATATGCTTTTTGAGTAATTTTATAAAAATAAGATATTAATTTTCTAGAGAATTATTAACTTTGTAGAAACATTTGAACATATGTTTATTACTCTTTTAGTATTGTCAACTATTTTAATTGGGCTAAGTGTAACAGGCCTTGCAATTAAAATGCTCATCATTGATAATGGCAGATTTCCTGTCACATCTGTTGGTGGAAATATTCATCTCAAGAAAAAAGGGATTTCTTGCCCCAAACATGAAGAATTAAGACATTACCGAAGCATAAAAAGTGGTAGCCCCTGCGTTTCATGTGGATATGAGGTTTAAAAAATATAGGGTCATCCTGCTTCTTTTTAATTCTTAAGCTAATTCATCTCATTTTCTTCTAAGATCAAATCCTTAAATCCTTCTGTTTTCCATATTTTGAATTCGCCATTTTCTCCTGAATAAATCAGATATGCCTCTATCCCTGACATTTTCTGAATGAAATTCATACTTTCACTGAAACCCATAACCATACAGGCTGTAGCATAGGCATCAGCTGTCATACAATCATTGGCAATGATTGTTGCACTCAATAAAGTATCCATTACAGGGTATCCATTCTTTGGATTAATTGAATGAGAATACTTTATTCCATCTTTTTCATAAAACTTTCGATAATTGCCTGATGTGGCCAACGAACAATCTTCAAGTTTTAATATCACCTGAAGGTTTTGCCCAGGAATTAGATTATTTTCATAAGGTTTATCAATACCTACTCTCCAGGGTTCGTTTAATAGCTTTGTACCCTTTGATCTAAGTTCTCCACCGATCTCAACCAGGTAATTTTCTATTTTCCTCTTTTCAAGAAATTCGCAGACAACATCTACCGAGTAACCCTGGGCAATCGCATTAACATCCAGCTTGATCCCATCACTCTCCTTAACTACCTTATCACCAGATAATTTAATTTTATCCATCCCCACGTATTGAAGTAAGCTATCAATAAGTAAAGAGTCGGCCTGAGTTTGGTTCTCAGGGCCAAACCCCCAGGCATTTACCAGTGGTCCAACTGTAATATCAAAAGAGCCACCAGAAATCTTGTAAACTTCCTGAGATTTGAAAAAGACCGTTTTAAAATAATCATCTACAACTACCTCGGGGTCATTATTGTTTATCCTCGAAATAATTGAGCCTGGAACATAACTTGATAATGATAAATCAAAATCTTCAAACAAATATTCAATATCGAATTGCATTTTTTCCGGAGATTTCCCAAAAACGCCATCTTTTTCATAAATAATATGATAGGTAGTCCCCTGTGTAAATCCGTCAATAGTTTCAAAGCTATTGGTGCATGAAGAAATTAGGAATGCCAAAATTAGAATAGAATTTATTCTTCTCATTTTATTTGCTAAAAAAAGGCCTCATTTCTGAGGCCTCTGTTGTTATCCGCCAAAATCATCAAAGGCTATCATTTCATCTGGGACTCCAAGGTCATAAAGCATTTTATTAACAGCGTCATTCATCATAGGAGGTCCGCACATATAGTATTCTATTTCTTCTGGTTCTTCATGTTTACTAAGATAACTATCATAAATTACCTGATGTATAAAACCAACCGCGCCATCCCAATTATCTTCGGGCGCCGGTTCAGATAAGGCAATATTAAAATTAAAATTTGGGAATTTATCTGCAATCTTTTTAAAATCCTCTTCGTAAAAAATTTCTCTTTTTGATCTGGCTCCATACCAATAAGATATCTTCCTACCTGTCTTCAAAGTATTGAAAAGATGAAGAAGATGTGATCTCAAAGGTGCCATTCCTGCTCCACCACCTATATACATCATTTCTTTGTCAGTATCTTTAATAAAGAACTCACCATATGGGCCTGAAACCATTACTTTATCACCTGGATTTAAAGAGAAGATGTAAGAAGAGCAAATTCCAGGGTTTACATTCATAAAACCACCCTTTGCCCTATCCCATGGTGGGGTGGCAATTCGAATATTTAGCATTACAATATTTCCTTCTGCTGGATGGTTTGCCATGGAATATGCCCTGTAGGTTTCTTCAGAATTTTTCATTTTCAAATCCCACATCTTGAACTTATCCCACTCATCCCGGTATTCTTCTTCTATGTCAAAGCCTTTGAAGTCCACTAAGATTTTTGGCACATCAATTTGGACATAACCGCCTGATTGAAAATCCAGAGTTTCACCTTCTGGCAGTTTAACAACAAATTCTTTGATAAAGGTAGCTACGTTATGGTTTGAAACAACTTCGCATTCCCATTTCTTGATTCCTAAAATTGCTTCCTCAACATGAATGGATATATCTTCCCTTACCTTTACCTGGCATCCTAAGCGCCAATCGTTTTGCTGTTCCTTCCTTGTAAAGAACCCTGTTTCGGTAGGTAGTATTGATCCACCACCTTCTAATACCTGGCATGTACACATGCCACAGGTACCCTGGCCTCCACAGGCAGATGGTAAATATATTTCATTGTTACCCAGCACAGATAGAACCGTAGAGCCTGGACTAACCATATACTCCCTATCATTCACTTTAAGTGTAACTTCTCCCTGAGGTATAAGCTTTTTCCGTGCGAAAAGAAGCATTACAACAAGAAATATTATTACAAAAAGAAATACAACAATGCTTGTTAGAATTACTGTGAGTGTTGTCGCTAAAAGAATCATCTTGACTTCAGTTTAAAAATGTCAATTAAAGTTTTATACCCATAAAGCTCATAAAGGCTATTCCCATAAGACCTGTAATAATAAATGTAATCCCTAATCCTCTTAGAGGAGCTGGAACTTGAGAATAACGAATTTTCTCCCGAATGGCTGCAATTCCAACTATGGCTAGGAAAAATCCTAATCCTGAACCAAGACCAAAAGAGGTAGCTTCAGCAATATTCTGATATTCTCTTTGTTGCATAAACAATGATCCACCCAGGATGGCGCAATTCACAGCAATCAATGGGAGAAATATACCCAAAGAGTTATAAAGTGCAGGAGAAAATTTCTCAATTACCATTTCAACCAATTGGACCATGGAGGCAATTACAGCAATAAACATAATGAAGGAGAGGAAGCTTAAATCCACATCAGCAAAATTCTCACCAAGCCAACCCAAAGCTCCTTTTTTTAACAGAAAATTATGTAAAAGGTAATCTATTGGCACAGTAATTCCCAGTACGAATATTACAGCGATTCCCAATCCAACTGATGTTTTTACAGTTTTTGAAACTGCCAGATACGAACACATGCCTAAGAAATAGGCAAATACCATATTGTC
>JASJGS010000177.1:0-4549 GCA_033791445.1 Bacteroidales bacterium
TGACCTAATGTATACAATCCATATAAACCATGTCGATTAGGGTATTCGTTGAACTTTATGGTTATAAAAATCACAGCCGAAAGTATTATCTCTTTCGGCTGTGGAAAATTTTTTGGTTATAATCAATATTTATCCTACCAATTCGAGCTCCCCTGGTCTCCATGTTTTATCGATCCATGGTGCTAAAGGACCATAAGCGCGAAGAATAATGAACCAACTCTTACCTGGAATAGATTGCACCCAATTGCCTTCATTAACTCCTTTAGGTAATGCAGGGGCAAAAACAACATCAATAGATCCATCCTTATTTTCTTTTATTTTTCCGCTTAAGCTGTTGATACCTGCAAATTTCTGATCAGTCTGAAGCATACATCTTGTTTGTGGGTCATAGATGGTTACAGACCAATTGTCCTTTACCGGGAAGTTTGGAGGCAAATGCATTTTGTAAGTCTTGGCTCCATCCAAAGGTCTATGCTCTGAGTCCATACCTGCAATACCGTATTGCGAACCGGCGCCGGGCTTGGTAAGGGCCATGGCTGGTGTTACACAAACTGCATTAAAATGCATCCAAAGCCGAGAATCCATACGACGTGCACCATCCTTCAAGAAATAAGTATCGTTGTCGGCAAAAGCCATTACCCATTCGCTTTTGGTACCTGGATAGTAGTAGTGCCCCGGATCGCGCGGTTCAATGGTATTTGCACGAGCATAGGCATTTCCTATATTAACTGCTTCTGTTAAAAGTTTTTTCATACGAGCATCCGGATTGAAAGGCTGACCTTTTACAATACCCAATGTTCTTAAGATACCCAAGTTCTCTGCATCGTAAAAACCTTCCGGCTCTTCCTGAATGATTTGGTTCAAATCTTCGAAAAAAGTATAGTCGTTTGGAGCAACTGTGTTGTAATACACTCCCGACATGTTTTTGAACTCCATTTTTGGCGGATTGTCTTTTTGAGATAATGGGTATACTTTTAGGTTTTCCTTAATTCTGGTTGCAGCAGCTTCGACACCCGTTTTGGTATAGCCACGCATAAAATTCCATACATTATAAGTGTTCGATTGATACACATAATAACCTTCTGGCACATCACCATCGTATCCTGGAGGTAAAACAAGGTATTTTCCGCCTTGCCCCTTATCAGGACCAGCAGCTCCCATATCGGTGATGTAGCGAAAAGCAGCATCATCTAAAATTCCTAATACACCAGGAGGAATTTCAATAACGGTAGGACCGTCATTTTTTAGATCTAAGAATCCCCAGGTATAAAGTGAGGTGTTGTTATAGGTAAGCGCGAGTGACTTGGAATCGCCCAATTGCTCCCAGATCAAAATTTGATTGCTTTTGCCCATTCCCATATCACGATTCCCTTTGCGGAGATTGTATAAAGAAACAGCCGGTGTCATATTGATAAAAGCCTGCACAGCGCGTGCCCGATCCACATACTCATATACATTATCAATGGTTTTTCGATTAGGTACTCCATCGAAAAATTCCAGGGTTCCGATGGGTGACTCTATTTTATCCGGAGTAGTAATATTTTCCGGGATTGGTGTTGTCAATTTCATTACGGGCTCCTGGGTTATCATTTTGGTTTTTGACGTCTGTGCCAGGGTAAAAGGACCCAATATGGCCAGTACCATAAAACCAAGAAATGTTTTTCTTACTTTCTGTGTTTTCATTTGTTGTTTGTTTTTGTTTTTGTTTTATATGTACTTATATCATTCTAATTTGTAAACATTTTTATCGCTATAGTTCCCAGCCTAAGGTAGTCTGAAGGACATAATCAAAGGGAGTCGAACCTTCCACAGGCCGGTTATCGTAATTCATGGTAAATCCAACATTTATAAATAAATCAAATTCGAATTCATACTTTAGATTGAAGGAAAAATCGGTCCTGAATCTTCCGGGCTCAGTTAAACTTGGATAAGCAACAACACTTGTCAGCAGATCCAGGTCTCCCATGTTAAAAATGTTGTATTCAAGGGCTACAAAGGCTTCTGCACTATTTCTATCGGTGGAAGTTATATCGCTATAATCCTCATAGTTCCAGGCGGCACCTCCTACCAGGCCCAGATTCATACGATTTGTTTTTACAACATAATTCCCAATACCACCTTTGGTAAGGGCCCTAACATTAAGCTGTTGTTCTGAACTTTGCAGCAGATCAGACCTGACCACAGCAAACCAGTCCTTGACAATAAAGAAGAGGAATCCCAAACCAGCGTTTGTCCGACTAACATTGGATGTATAATCCTCATCCTGTTGAAAGGTTCTTATTGCACCAAAACTAAGGTCAGATTTAAATTTACTCGACACATAGCCTGCTTTTAAATTGCCGCTGAATTGATGGCTGTTTTTAGCCTTTGTCATAGTGTATCCTATTGATATCATCAGGTCAACACGGCTCCAAAATGTTTTATCTATTTTTTTCAGAAATAGTATATCACCAATATTCACTTTTGGCTGTCCTTCCTTAATGTCATCAATTAGAACAATGGAAGGATCGTCCTTTTCAGAATTTAATGTACCAAAATAGCGGTTTCCATCCGTCATAATAACAACAAACTGCCTGATGGTACTAATTTGTTCCACCTTTTCCCATTCCACCTCAAAATCATTGTCACTGTACATTGTTTCAATTGTGACCACCCCGTTATCAAACAATTTGATCTCACCGGTAAGTATTTCGCCATTTATCATTATGAGAGTATCATTTTGACCAAAGACCTCAAAATTTCCCATTATCATAAATAAGAGCGGTAAATATATCTTCCAGCTTTTCATAACTTAGTTAAAATTCAGTTGAGATTTTATGTCGAACTTTTTGCATTTGACACTCCAATTGTATCGGAAAACAAACCATTACTAAAAAGTTGGTATAGTGATAGTTGGTAATTGTTGGCCACCATCTGAACCTGCCAGTGTGAAAAGAAAAAGA
This sequence comes from Bacteroidales bacterium, assembly GCA_033791445.1. GTDB lineage: Bacteria > Bacteroidota > Bacteroidia > Bacteroidales > VadinHA17 > JANTGF01. Next base: position 2,943 of record JASJGS010000177.1, read on the forward strand.
ATGGAACTAAAAGTATTTTTTGATTTCCAATCGCTGTCTTCAATCCAAAACCATTTATCCTTAAACTCAACACTAACATATGATTCGTCTGGTTTATTATCACCACTAAAGACGCGAAGTAATGCATCCTCCTCTAAACCCACTTCGGTAAGAGGAGGAACAATATTCTTTTGCCTGTGTTCCTCTGGAATTAGAATACCCATAGACATTGCTGCCAATATTTGCCACAGTGAGCGTGTACCCACACCCAGTTCGCCTGCTGCCCCCTGGGTAGGAGTATATACCAGTTCAAGTTCATTTACATCCATCGGTATATTTAGCAATCTTCTAATTTCTGCCCCTTTGCTTCTGATATCCTTGTCACTTAAATCATTTCGAAAATAAATGATATAAGAAGTTTCCCCATCTTCCGACTCTTTGTTACGTATCCCAAATCCTCCATAACCCTGAACCTCACGCATTAATCTTAATACCTCAAAAAATTCAGGATCAGGTTGAATATTTGATGCTAAACTGGCTGACCGATTATGTAATCCGTTAAAAGAATCCAGGCACAGCTCAAGTACAACATCTGCCTCATAACCCGACTGTACCAAAGAAAAAACATTCACTGGTCTGAGGGGGGTGAGAAAACCTTCAAGAAATCGTTCCCCTGTCAAAGGCCTATAGGTAATGGTTGGTCGGTCGGTATAACGACCCTGTGCACCCAATGAACCCACTGGCCCCACGCCGGTAAAAGTCCCTCCCATATTTACACTTGTTTCCATAGAGTAACCACTAACTATCTGCCCAATATCAAGAAAAATGGGAAGCTCCAGATATCTCACTTTGATAATATTTAAAAGCATCTGCTTTTTCCATGATTCACCAAGTTCATGACTGTATTCAAATCTGTCTCTTGCTATTTTTTTTGTACCAATGGAGGAACAATCAGGAAATATCAGGAGCACAATTACCAACAAACATGTTATGGCTATTCTGGATATGATATGTTTTTGCATTTTTACTGGAATTGACTGTTAGTTAATGATTATACATTCTGTTACTTGAATGACAATGATTTCCAATTATCTTTCCTATCTCAAAATAACAATATTGCTGTTTGGTTATTTATAGGTTTCAGGTGTAATACCTGAAACCTATAAATAAATAATTTTCGATTATTCTACCAGCTCAACATCATTTGGCACCCATGTTTTGTCGTTGAATGCGTTGAGCGGACCATAGTAGCGTATGTAAACAAAGAATCCCTGATCCGGGATAACTTCTACCCAGTTTTGTTTTTCAACACCTGCCGGTTGTTTAACCGAGAAATAGATGTCGATAGAACCATCTTCATTCGCAACCGGTGGAGGAGTTTGCTGGCTACTTATACTTGGATAAGGAATCGTATTAACCACGCAGCGATTATAGTTATCGTAAATGGTAACTGACCAGAAAAGCTTAACAGGAACACCAGGAGGCATATTAAATTTGTAGGTCTTGTTGCCATCAAAGAAATTACCGTCAGCGTCTTTGTAGGTAGTTTGGTATCTTGAGCCAAGACCTTCAGGCATTTGCATAGACATTGCCGGAGTAATACCATCGGCAGTAAAATGAAATACCGT
>JASJGS010000178.1:0-10212 GCA_033791445.1 Bacteroidales bacterium
TGTTTTGACTGGCACTCCTCTGTTCATGGCCACTGGATGTTAGTACGTTTATTGAAAGTGTTTCCAGATTTACCGGAATCTGCTGAAATAAGAAAAGCTCTCAACCAGAATCTGTCAGCAGAAAATATTGCCATTGAAGTAGAATACCTCAATCAGCCAAGTCGGAAATCCTTTGAACGGACATACGGTTGGTCCTGGTTATTGAAATTAACTGCAGAGCTATATTCATGGGATGATCCTGATGGAAACAAATGGTTGGAGAATATTGAGCCTCTTGCTAATGAAATTGAAAAGCGATATATTGACTTCTTACCTAAACAAGACTTTCCTATTCGTCGCGGAGTTCATGCAAACACTGCCTTTGGCCTTTCCTTTGCCCTTGATTATGCCAGGATTGCTAATAAAGAAGAACTGGAAAACTTGATCATTGAAAGCTCAAAAAAATACTACCTGAATGATATAGACAGCCCCAGCCGATGGGAACCTGATGGGGATGATTTCCTTTCACCAAGCCTGATAGAGGCTGACTTAATGAACAGAGTTCTCGACTCCAATACATATGAAAAGTGGCTAGAAGCCTATTTACCTGGTGCAATAAGGGGGAAACCAAAAAATCTCTTCACACCAGCTCCAGTTTCTGACCGAAGCGATCCAAAAATCGTCCATCTGGATGGACTCAATCTGAGCCGTGCATGGTGTATGTTTCGAGTTTCAGCATCTTTACCAGATAATAATCCGGTAAAACAAACTCTATATGATTCTGGAATTCGTCATGCAGAAGCAACTCTACCACATATAGCCTCAGGCAATTATGAGGGAGAACACTGGTTGGCATCCTTTGCAGTTTATATGTATTCGAGTAAGCAATAAGAAATTAAATGCACTATCCTGAGGCCTTTATCCAGTTTACCAGGCCTTTGCTTTCAATAATTTCCCTGAGCTTATCTGGTAAGGGCGCAAATTTATATTCAATATTATTTAAGAGGACTATCCCTGCTTTTAAATCAACCTCAAAATTATCACCCCGCTTATAATTGTTAACTATCTCAGGTTGCACAATTAATACCAAACCTTGATTGATAGCAGAGCGGTAAAATATGCGGTTCACTGATTTTACAAATATTGCTTTGATTCCTACATTGGCCAAACCCACTGAAGGATGTTCACGGGAACTTCCACATCCAAAATTCTCGCCTGCTAACATAATGTCCCCATCTTTTACATTGGGGGAAAAGCTTTCATCGAAACCTGTAAAAAGATGTGGTAATATTGCCTCTGGATCAGAACTAAGTACATTATAGGTCAGATTCCCTGCAAACATCTGATCCGTATTTAAATTATCCACATCACTATAGTTCCATACACCTTCTTTCCTTCGATTATCGGAAGGCTCAATCATAAGAATGGAACTCTGTTCAATCTTATGTGGATAAACATCCTTATTTACTGTTCCCCTGGGATCTGTTATTTTTCCTTTAATAGATGAGATTGCTACAGTTGCTGGTGAAGCCAGGTAAACTGACGCCTCCTTATTCCCCATTCTTCCCTTAAAGTTTCTATTTGAGGTTGATATTACCGTATAGCCATCGGCTGGAATACCCTGTCCAGTACCAAGACATGGTCCACAGGAAGGACTTAAAACATTTGCTCCAGCTAACAATAACTTTTTAAGGGTACCATTATCCATTGCTTCCATATATACCTTTTGGGAGGCAGGTGTAATCAACAATTGAAACCCTTCCTTTATACTTTTCCCATCGAGGATTTCAGCTGCTATCATAAGGTCTTCAAGTCTACCATTGGTACAGGTACCTATCAGACCCTGGTTAAGTGGAGTGCCTGCTACTTCTGATACTGGTTTAACATTATCAACATGATGAGGTGCAGCCACCAAAGGAAATACCTCATCAAGCTTAATTTCAATTTCTTTGAGATAGGAAGCCCCCTCATCAGCCCAGACTCCATCAATAATGTCTTTTTCATAAAAATCTGCCAGGGCCTTATCTGGTGGAAAAACCGCATTTTTAGCTCCCATTTCAGAAGCCAGGTTTGACAGGGTCATCCTTTGAGAAATAGTAAGATGTTTTACCCCATCTCCATGATACTCAATAGAGAGATAGTTTGCCCCGGCAGAACCAATCATTCCAATGATCCAGAGAGAAATATCTTTTGCATATACACCTTCATTTAGTTTTCCCGAAAGAGTAATCTTTAAAGTTTCAGGAACCCTGAACCAGGTCTCCCCTCTTTTCCAGATACCCGCTGTTTCTGTCCGGTCTATTCCGGCAGCCAGAGCATTAAAGGCACCGGCCGTACAGGTGTGACTATCACTTCCAACGATGAGTAATCCAGGCTGTGCATGGTGAGACATAATCTGATGACATATACCCTTCCCTGCATCATAAAACATATCTATGCCCTTTTCCTTAACAATATCTCGAATTTCCTGGTACTGGTTAGCCACCTTAGCATTGGTAGGGGGTGCATTATGGTCAAGGACTATTAGAAGACTCTTAGGATTGGCGATTTCATGACCACCCATTTTCTCAAAAGTCTTATAAATACTTGCTGTATTATCATGACTTAATACAATATCTGGTTTGCTAAATACTATGGTTCCTGCGGGAGCTCCCAGAATCTTCTCAACAAAAGTCTTTTTTTCCATCGATTAATATGCTTGAAAGTATTTTACAATTAATATTTCTATCTATAAATATGCTTTTTAAGATATGGGAAAACTAGCTAGAACAAGCCGTTGTTCTGGTAAATTTCCATTTGAACCTCAGAAAACGGGCCAACCATAATGGATTTTCCATTTCGGATATTCGAAATTTTTCCAGACTTCAAATCAATCTTAATATTCTCCCACTCATTAAGCTCCAACTGACTAAGATCAGAATAACTTAGAATTGGAAAGGCAGCATTAATAGCGTTCCTTTCATAAATTGCTCCGAATGATTCTGCTAAAACAGCTTGCACTCCCAATGATTTAAAACAGTCGACAGCCTGCTGCCTTGAGCTTCCACTTCCGAAATTTTTACCAGCAATTACAATATCACCTGGCTGAGCCTTTAAGGCAAAATCCGTAAAGCCTTCAAGATTGTCAAAGGTATATTTCCCCATTTCTTCAGGATCAGTTATGGCAAGATACCTGTTGTGGTAAATCATATCGGTATCGATGTTATCCATATCAATCAGCCAAACTCTTCCCTCCAGAATTTCTGGCTTTTCTGAATGACCTATATCTTTACTTTTACCTGCATCTTCCACTTTTATTTCTTCAACATGGAAAACTGCAGGTTCATTCGGAATCTCATCCCCAACTGTAATATATCCTGCTACAGCAGATGCCGCAACCGTTTCCGGAGAACATAGGTACACCTCCCCTTTTCCCTGTTTCCCAGGAAAATTCCGGTTACCAGTGCTCACAGTAACTTCTCCCTGGCCATTTTGCCCGACTTGCCCGGCAGCACATCCGGCACATCCTGCATTGGATACCAATGCTCCGGCATTTTTAAATATCTTAATCAATCCTTCATCAAGGCATTGATCCCATATACTGTTTGTTGAGGGTACAATTTTGAGTACAACTCCCGGCGCAACTTTTCGGCTTTTCAAAATTCTCGCTACACTTCGCATATCTTCCATGCGCCCGTTGGTGCAACTACCCACAAAGGCTGAATCAATTTTCACCTTTTTTATCTCATTAATGCTTACTGTGTCATGTGGTTTGCCTGGCCGGGATACCATTGGCACAAATTCTGAAGCATCAAGTACAAATTCCTGATGGTATTCTGCGTTACTATCTGCTCTAATAATCTCTATGGATCGACCGGTTTTTGATTCGCAGTAATCCTTAATCTCATTATTGGGGGTAAACAAGATAGCTATGGCCCCCATCTCTGTGGCCATGGATGAAATAGTAATCCTTTGATCAAAAGAGAACCCATCAACCTCATCTCCATAAATTTCTACTGCATATCCCAATAATTTATTAGCACCAAATTCAGACAAGAGGTTTAGCACAATGTCTTTAGATGTGACATCCCTGGGTATGGAACCCTTTAGATAGATTTTCACAGACTTTGGAACACGAAACCATACATAACCGGTATTCCAGGCAGAAGCGATATCTCTGTCTCCCATTCCCTGGCCGAAAGCACCAACTGCTCCAACAATGTTGGCATGGGAATCAGTAGATATTACAGTAGATCCAGGATAAATCAATCCCTCCTCAATCAATAGGTGTGTACCTATTCCTTCGTTTATATCATAAACTTTAATTCCGCGCTCCCTGGCAAATACACGACAGACTTGCTGATTACCAGCATATTTCTGATCTGAACCAGTTGGATTAGTATCAAATGTAAAAAATGTCATAGCAGGATCTGCAATAGACAGATTGTGGTCCCTTATATTTTTTACAACATTGGGACCACCAAAATCCCTGGCTACCCTGGCATCGATTTCGACATCTACAATATCACCTGGTTTTACAATATCACTTTTTGAGTGATTTGCAATTATTATTTCAATTATTGTCATTCCCATTTTTGATAATTTAAGAAACTGAGATAACAAAAATAGGATATTTTTTATCACTGAATTAAATAATCAAAACAATTTATTAACGATATTCCAGCTATAAAAAAAGGCCTTAAGCAAAATGCCTAATGACCTTTATTACAATTATTTTATTTACTCGATTTCTACATCAAGTTTTCAATAATTATAGCCGATGCCCCTCCTCCGCCATTGCAAAGAGTTGCTAAACCGTATTTTCCCTTATTTTGTTTCAAAACATTTGCCAATGTCACAATAATGCGGTTTCCAGAGGCGCCTATCGGATGTCCAAGAGAAACACCACCACCATTCACATTTGTCTTATCAATATCGATATTTAGTTCTTTCAAGGCAGCGATAACTACTACAGCAAAGGCCTCATTAATTTCAAAATAGTCAATATCCTCTATACTCAAACCTGAAAGTTTTAAAACTTTTTTTACTGCTTTCACAGGTGTGGTAGTAAACCATTCCGGAGCCTGAGCAGCATCAGCATAGGCAACAAGCCTGGCCAGAGGTTTCAAGCCCAGTTCATTCAATTTATCTCCACTCACTAAAACCACCGCTGAAGCGCCATCATTAATGGTCGAAGCATTGGCAGCTGTAACTGTACCATCTTTCTGAAAAACAGGTCGTAAGGATGGGACCTTATCAAAATTGGTCCGAGTATATTCCTCATCCTTATCTATCACAATAGGATCACCTCTTCGCTGGGGAATCTCAACCGGGACTATCTCATCCTTAAACAAGCCCTTATCAGTTGCTTCTCCGGACCGCCTATATGACCTGATGGTAAATGCATCCTGCTCTTCCCTGGATATTTTCATCTCAGAAGCACACAATTCTGCCGCATTGCCCATATGATAATCATTGTATACATCCCAGAGGCCATCATTAATCATTCCATCAATAAGCTTACTATGTCCCAACTTATTCCCAGTCCGATATTTTTCAACATAGAATGGAACATTTGACATACTTTCCATTCCACCACAAACAACAATACTGTTGTCACCAGCAAGAATAGATTGTGAGCCAATCATAACAGATTTCATTCCTGAAGCACATACCTTATTCACTGTTGTACATGGAACAGAATTGGGTAGACCAGCAAATAAAGCGGCCTGTCGTGCAGGCGCCTGACCCAATCCGGCCGATAATACATTCCCCATAAATACTTCATCCACATTATCGGGTTGAATACCAGCCTTCTCAATCGCAGTTTTTATAACAATTGAGCCAAGTTTAGTAGCACTCAGACCTGACAATCCACCAAGAAAACTGCCAATTGGAGTTCTAACTGCAGATACAATAAACACTTCTTTTTTTGCCATAATTAGATATTATTTTATAGGTTCTAACCTATGAATTCAAAAATAACTCAGCTAAAACACTATGATTTAGTTCTGATTTTTAAAGGTACGAAGATTCCTTTAATAATAAAATACATACAAATTAGATAATTGCATTTCAAGTCAACGGGAAATTGAACTTAAAAGAAAAAAAGATTTTTTTTTAGATTTAAATGAAAGGAACTTCAATCCATTTCCAGTTGCAATCCATCGTAAGCCAATTGAACATTGTCTGGTAACTCTCTTTGAACTTCAGAATGCCGACCCATTTGATGACTGACATGGGTTAATATTGCCTTTTCCGGAGAAATTTCCTCTATTAAGTGCAAAGCTTGTTTAAGGTTGAAATGCGTCACATGCTCTTCTTTTCTCAAGGCATTAATTATAAGAATTTTTGTATCAGAAAATTTTTTCTTCTCACTTTCGGAAATGAAGCTGGCATCAGTAATATACGTAATGTCTCCTATTCTAAATCCCAGGATTGGCAGAGTATAATGCATAGCACGTATGGGGAGAATAGACAAACCCTGGATAGAGAAAATGTTCTCATCAATTAAATTAAGCTTAATATTAGGTACGCCCGGATATTTATCCTCCTCAAAAGCATACAAAAACTGTTCACGAACTTCCTTAAGTACCCTGTCCTCAGCAAAAATGTCCATAGCTCTTTTTTGAATGTAATTGAAGGCCCTTACATCATCGAGCCCAGCTATGTGATCCCTATGCTCATGGGTTAGTAAAATAGCATCCAAAGAATCTACACTTTCCCTTAACATTTGATATCTAAAATCAGGCCCGGCATCTATTACAAGTGAAAGTGATTCATTTCTAATAAGAACAGAGGAGCGAAGCCTCTTATCAAGTGAATCTTGAGAAGAGCATACATTGCAGTGACATCCAATAATTGGTACGCCTTGGGAGGTTCCAGTTCCTAAGAAGGTTAAATTCAGCACGAATTGAAATTTTTGTATCAGGTAAAAATACCTAAATTTACTGTATCGTTGATCCTCATTTCTTAAACTTGTAAAAACTCCTGAAAGAAAATCTTTACTTTTGATAAAATTCTCACGTATGAATGTAAGCCTATACCTGGTACCAACTGCACTTGGTCCTGAAATAAATTCAGATTTATTCCCACCATATAATCTTGAGATCATTAATTCACTTGACCATTTTATCGTTGAAAACATACGTACCGCCAGGCGCTCCCTAAGACCAATGGGATATGACAAAAACTTCGATGATGTTACATTTTTTGAACTTAATAAGCACACCTCAAGGGCAGATAAAGAGACTTTTATTCAGCCACTTCTGAATGGTATTAGTATGGGTGTGTTATCGGAAGCAGGTGTACCGGCAATAGCCGACCCAGGAGCTGAAATTGTAAGACTGGCACACAAAAATAATATCAAGGTAGTGCCATTAATTGGTCCTTCATCCATCCTGTTAGCACTTATGGCTTCAGGATTAAATGGTCAGAATTTTGCATTTAATGGCTACTTACCTGTAAAAAATCCATTGAGAAAAAAAGCTATTCTTGCCCTTGAAAAAAAATCAAAGCAGGAAAATCAGAGCCAGATATTTATGGAAACGCCTTATCGTAATCAGAATTTACTGGAGGAAATATTAAGCAGTTGCCTGCCTGACACATTATTATGTATTGCAACAGATATAAGCTTAGAAACAGAATTTATTCTTACCAGGAAGGTTCATCAATGGAAAAAGGCAATACCTGATCTACACAAAAGACCTAGTATTTTCATTCTCCAGGGATTCGAGTAAGACAATGCATATTAAATACTTAGCAAATATTCGTTTACTTGACTCACCAAAAATCCAAAAAATCTTAAAAACACATTTTAATCTTTTATAATTCGAATTAATTCATTTTTATTTAAATTGCTGATCTTAATTCTATGTCTAACCTAACAACAACTAAAAAATGACTTCCAAAAGATTGTTTTTCTATCTAGTTTTGAGTGTTCTTACAACTGTCTCCATGTTTGGGCAAAAGCTTGATGTGGAAAAACTCAAAGACTTGAAATTCCGTAGTATTGGCCCTGCCGGGATGAGTGGGCGTGTCACTTCAATTGATGTGGTACATTCTGATCCTTCTATAATGTATATTGGCACTGCATCTGGTGGCTTGTGGAAATCCAAAAGTGGGGGATACGATTGGAAACCCATATTTGACAAAGAAAAAGTCTTATCCATTGGTGCTCTTGCAATCTATCAAAAGTCTCCTGATCTTATCTGGGCTGGAACCGGAGAGGGAAATCCAAGAAATAGCAATTCTGGTGGTTATGGAGTCTACAAATCTTTGGATGGCGGAAAATCATGGAAACTAATGGGTTTGGAAAAAACCAGACATATTCATCGGATTATAATTGATCCTAACAATAGTGATGTTGTCTATGTGGGAGCAATTGGTTCTCCCTGGGGAGCGCAGGAAGATAGAGGTGTATTCAAAACCACTGATGGTGGAGAAACATGGGAAAAGATCCTTTATACAAATGATTTATCAGGTGTTGGAGATATGGTTATGGATCCCTCCAATCCGAATAAACTATTTGTAAATATGTGGGAACATAAGCGCTGGCCATGGTTTTTTAATTCAGGTGGTTCTGGCTCAGGACTATATGTGACTTACGATGGTGGAAAGAATTGGAATAAGCTATCTGAAAAGGAGGGGCTTCCGAAAGGAGATTATGGCCGTATGGGCCTTGCCATATCAAGAAGCAACCCCAATGTGGCGTACGCCCTTATCGAATCCAAGAAAAATGCCTTGTATCGTTCTGATGATGGAGGATTCACCTGGAAAAAAGCAGGAGATAAAAATATTGGTGATCGCCCCTTCTATTATGCAGAAATTTATGTTGATCCGATGAATGAGAACCGTGTTTACACTCTATTCTCAAGGGTAAATATAAGTGAAGATGGAGGTAAAACTTTCTCCCAGTTAATTGGGAATGGTATTCATCCTGATCACCATGCATGGTGGATTCACCCAAATAATCCTAAATTTATGATGAATGGGAATGATGGTGGACTTGCCATTACTCAGGATCATGGAAAAACCTGGAGATTTGTCGAAAATTTACCCCTGGGGCAGTTTTATCATATAAGTGTTGACAACGAATTGCCTTATAATGTGTATGGAGGTTTACAGGACAACGGTTCATGGGTAGGCCCTGGGTATACCTGGCAATCAGGCGGAATAATAAATACCTTCTGGGCAAGTCTTTCTGGCGGTGATGGCTTTGATGTTTTGCCTGATCCTTCTAATCCAAGATATTGTTACTCCATGTCACAGCAGGGATATGTAGGACGAGTAGATATTGAATCAGGATACAGCAAAAGTATCCGCCCCGTTCACCCTGATGGATTAACACTTCGCTTCAACTGGAATGCAGCCATTGCTGCTGACCCATTCAACAAGGAAACCATCTATTTTGGCAGCCAGTTTGTACATAAAAGTAAAAACCGTGGGGACAGCTGGGAGATAATATCGCCTGATCTGACAACAAATGATACCACAAAGCAGAAGCAACTTGAAAGTGGAGGATTGACTTATGATGTTACAGGTGCTGAAAATTATACCACAATACTTGCCATTTCACCCAGTACAATGAATGAAGAATTAATATGGGTTGGCACAGACGATGGAAATGTACAAATTACGCAGGACGGTGGTAAAAACTGGAAAAATGTAGCAAAGGGCCTCAAAGATCTGCCAGAGGGAAGTTGGATTCCACAGATCCATCCTTCCAAGTATAATGAAGGTGAAGCCTTTGTGGTAGCCAATAACTACCGACGCCATGATTACACTCCTTATTTATATCACACCACGAATTATGGAAAAACCTGGGAGAGGCTTGTTGATGAGAATAGTGTATTTGGTCATGTTCTTTCCTTTGTTCAGGATCCTGTTGAGCCTAAACTCATGTTCTTGGGAACAGAATCAGGCTTATATGTGAGTATTGATGGAGCCAAAACATGGACTTTATGGGGCGAAGATTACCCTAATGTTTCTACTATGGATATGCTTATCCATCCAAGGGAGCACGACCTGGTAATTGGCACTTTTGGCCGTTCCGTTTGGATACTCGATGATATTCGTCCATTACGTGAAATGGCTGCTAAAGGTGCAGAAATAATGGATAAAGAAGTTAAGGCCTTTTCACCACCTGAAGCATTTATTGTCAGCAGGAAGGGTGCACCAGGATATTATTCTCCAGGAAATGCATACTATTCCGGTGAAAATCGGAGGTCAGGAGCTATGATCACGTTTTCTGTC
>JASJGS010000179.1:0-41358 GCA_033791445.1 Bacteroidales bacterium
TGTAGGGGTAAAAGTGGAAGTCCCGATAGTGTTGGTACAGAATTTCCTGGATGGTACACTGGAAACCAATGGAAATTTATGCGATCATTGATATATTTTTTGTTAGTTTAAACCTGTAATCAATAAGTGTAAAAAATAACAGAGTCAGCTATAATGTAGTCGATAAGATGAGGCATGTCTATTACGGAAACTATGTAAAATATTATCACATATACCAAAGAGAAGCATTGTGAAAGCTTGGATTTTGGAGGCTGAAGTTATTGTTGGTTTTAGGGTTTGCAAAACAGGGAAGATGCATTTGATATTTATGATAAAAATGAAAATATGGATATCGACTAATAATATTTAACTTTATTAAATAAATTAAAACGAATATAAATGAATTTTTCAAGAAGAAGTTTTTTAACAAAGTCTGCAAAGGGAGCAGCAGTAATGGCAGGTATACCGGCAATTGTTTCATCGTGTATACCCAATAAGGAGACCAAAAACGGTAAATTTGAGATCATTGCAGAGAATGATGTTATACTTTTTCAAGGCGATTCAATTACGGATGCCGGGAGGAACAAGAAAAACGAAATGCCAAATAATAATAATGCTTTTGGTACCGGATATGCTTACCTGGCCGGATCAAAACTGCTAAATGACTTTCCAGATAGAAACCTAAGCATTTATAATAGGGGTATAAGTGGTAACAAAGTTTATCAACTTACTGAACGTTGGCAAAAAGATTGTTTTGATCTAAAGCCAAACCTGCTTAGTATTTTGATTGGGGTAAATGACTATTGGCATATGCGGAATGAAAAATACGATGGGACAGTAGAGGTTTATGAAAACGATTTTGTAGAACTTATTGAGCAAACAAAAGCGAAATTACCTGATGTGAGTTTAATTATTTGCCAACCATTTATTGTGAGGGGTACCTCAGCTGTGGATGAGAGCTGGATCGAACCATTTAAAAAATTCCAGGATGCTGCGAAGCGCGTTGCCAATCAATTTGATGCTATTTGGGTTCCCTTTCAAGAAGTATTCGATAAGGCGGTAGAGATTGCAGAACCAACCTACTGGACTCCTGATGGTGTTCATCCCTCTATGGCAGGATGCCAGTTAATGGCCGAAGCCTGGCTTCAGTCAATAAAGTAGGAAAATATATTAATCTGTTATGCGATTGAATTCCTTAACAGTCTGACTTTGATTGTAAAATATATAGTTTACAATCGAGCAACCCGTTTATATTACTTTTTGTAATAGGATGGCTTTATTCTGGAAATAATTTTTCTTTTCGAAACCCTATAATTTAGTCTAAGCCACTGGTTGAAATTCGGTAAAGTATATATTTTACCATAATGATGAATGATTTCAGGTTTGAATTTTTTGTTAGAAATATTCTTCAATGCCCGGTGCATCATATCTTCACTTTCTTCGAAAACTCTTTTTTGAAGAGATGGTAAATCATCGTTTATTTTTATCTCAACGGTTTTTTCCACAATAGGAATACCACAATCCCACCTTTCTGTAATTTTTTGAACAGTCAATCCCATGTCACTTCTGCCGTTGAAAAGTTCCCAGAAAGCAGGTGGCCCTCCTCTGTATTTGCGCAAATTCCCAAAATGATAGGACAAAATTCCATGGGGGCAATTATGTAACAACGGTTTTTTGATCACTCCAAAACCACTCAATAATACCAATACATCTAAAAAATAGGAGTCTATGGTTGAAATGGATTTGGTCGAATATATAGTGCTGGTTTTAAATACATCAATATTCTGTTTCCTGAAAAACTCTTCTGATGGCTGGCTTTTGCTTTTTGAATGCAATTGCTGTGCAGCCATTAACATTATATAACCACCCCTCTTATGCTTAACATTTCTTCTTAATTTTCTTGTAATCTTATCTGTGGGTTTGTCATCAATCACAGCTAACTTGATAACAAACCTGGAGTCATCAAGTATATGTTGCAATACATTGATTTGAAAACCAGTAATTTGTTTTGCTATTAAAACTCCAATATTCATAACTCTTGCAGAAAATTGATTGAGCAAATGGATTAAGTTTGCATTGACTTTAATTTTGAAACGACAGAACGAATTATCTTTTCATCAGTAACAGAACGCTCATATTCGGGGATTTCTGGTAATCCTCCCATGAATACCTTCGGATTCCGGTATTTCATCTTGCTTTCAATGTATTTGCTACCTGTTAAATGATATTCCCTGGCTTTGGTAATGCTTACCATATCTTTAATATTGTCGTTATTTATTCCTGCACCTGGCATTATTATTATTCTGTCTCCTGCTTTATCTACCAGTTTGCCAATTAGTTTTGCACCAGATGGTGCTTCGTTTAATTGGCCTGATGTAAGTAGTCTGTCTGCCCCGGTTTTTATTACATCCTCCAATGCTTTAAAAGGCTCTTTAGTCATATCAAAGGCTCTGTGAAAAGTAACATTCATGGGTCTGGCAATATCTACCAGTTCTTTGCATCTGGTCACATCAATGGTCCCACCAGGTTTCAATACGCCAATAACCACACCGTCCGCTTTCAGCTCCTTAGCAATCTCTATATCTCTTTTCATGGTACGAAACTCAAGTTCAGAGTATAAAAAGTCACCACCCCTGGGACGAATGATCACCTGAACCTGAATATCGAGGATTTTCCTTGCAATTTCAATGGTAGCAGCACTTGGTGTAGTACCTCCTTCATACAGATTGTCACACAGTTCTATCCTGTCTGCACCGCCTTTTTGGGCTGCAATTGCTGACTCCAGGGAGTCTACACATATTTCAAGCTTGTAATTCTCATTCATAATTTTAGATTAAATTTTCTGTTTGGTTTAGGTAAATAAAGTTATAATTTTATTTATAATTGTACGAATTTTAAACAAATACAATAATGATTAAACCAACTTTAGTAATTCTTGCGGCAGGCATTGGGAGTAGATATGGCGGTTTGAAGCAGATGGATCGTGTAGGTCCTTCAGGAGAAACAATTATCGATTATTCAATTTATGATGCTATCAGAGCAGGTTTTGGGAAAATCGTTTTTGTGATTCGTCGCGAAATCGAAAAAGACTTTAAAGAAACATTTATAGATAAACTTTCCGGGAAAATAGAGGTAGATTATGTATTCCAGGAAATTGATATGGTACCTTCCGGAATTGAGCTTTCTGGAGATAGGAAAAAGCCATGGGGAACTGCACATGCTATTCTTGTTGCCGAAGAGAAAGTAAAAGAACCATTTGCAGTTATTAATGCAGACGACTTCTATGGTTCAAAATCATTTCAAACTATTGCCGGTATTTTGAACGGAGACCTACAAGAGAATGAATACAGTATGGTAGGATTTCAATTGGACAAAACGCTTTCTGATCATGGTCAGGTCGCCAGGGGAGTATGTGAAGAAAATGATGAGGCCTATCTTGAAGGTATTGTTGAACGAACAAATATTGTTAAGTCTCCTGATGGGATAATGTTTACAGATGAGAATGGAGATCCCGTTTACCTGACTGGTCGAGAAACAGTTTCCATGAACTTTTGGGGATTCAAGCCTTCTGTTTTTGAGCATCTGAATACTTATTTTGCGAAGTTTTTAACTGAGTCTGGTAATGATCCTAAAAAGGAGTTTTTTATTCCAATAATGATTATGGATCTCATCCACAAAGGGATTGCCCAGGTAAAAGTTTTACAAAGTGGCGAAAAGTGGTTTGGAGTTACCTATAAAGAGGACAAGGACTCTGTTATGGAAAAGCTAAGAGGTAAAGTTGAAAGTGGAGAATATCCAGAGAATTTGTGGGGATAATAATTTTGTAAAATCTCAGATTGTTCCAGATTGTTTAACAAGGGCTTTGCAGTTGATTTATCAAAATAGAATGCCCTTTCCGGAAGGTTAATAAACTTTAATTCAGGAAGGAGTTTACCAGTAAAACTTCATTTTAAAAGTTTTCTCATTCTTTTTCACATCAGCCACTTTAAGGACCAGTTCATGATCCTTTCCTTTGCCAATTCTTTCTTTGTCAAGGGTGTAGCTTAGTCTGTCGTATTTTGGATCATATTCAAAGAGTGCCCATTTTCCATCTATATATCCTTTGTAAGTAGCAATTCCGGAGAAATCGTCTCTCACTGTAAAGCGAAGAGAGGTTTTTTTAGATAGATCTGAATTTCTTTTGAAATTATTAGGTAGAACACTGGGTGCAATAGTATCCATAGCCACAAGATAGGTGCCAAAATCCCGGGTTTTTATTTCCACCGCGCCATCCTTCCATTCCCCATTGCGGGCAAAAATTTTATCTCCATATACACCTCCCATCATAAGTTTTGAATGAAGGCTATCCGGTACATTCTCAGGTTTAATTCGAATAGTAAAAAACTTATGAGCAGGTGTATATGCGTTATGCACATGATATACTTTTGAATAACTTCCCTTCAGTGGTGGAGTCACCATAAATCTAAATTTCAGTGTATCATATAAAACATTTTTGGGTATATCAATTTCAAATCCATTAAAACTGTATTTATTCCGATTGTTGTATGGCATTAACAAAAGATATTCAATCTCGGGCTCGGCCAGTATGGCAATACTATCAGATACAGATTTAACTTTAAAGTCAATAGTGGATGTGTTTTGATGAAAATCCTTTAATACGAGTTTAATATTATGGGATTTCTTGTCTTTAAAGTCAATCAAGCCTCCATTCAATGTGGTTTCATAGATTCTCAACCGGTTGTTGGGATCAATAAAAGTCTGCATGATTTTCCTGCTCTTTCTGGCTTTTTCTTCATAATCAATATGACTATTTACATACCTTGTCTCTGAAAAAGAAAATTCATTTTGTTCAAAATAGGTATGTCGTTTCCCATCTACCAGCATTTCAACTGAGTAAACCCCGCATTTGTTGCCAGCACCATTTAAAAGGTCATACGCTTCAACACCTACACCCATTTTCCCGGAGAAATATACAATGCTGTCATTTTTAAATTCGTATTGCCCACCAGCTATTTTCTTAAGCATAAACCTTTCTTTACTTTGTTCCTGGTTTATTTTACTTTTATCATTGCCTGGATACAGGTAAACACTTTTCACAATGGGTGAAATATTATCTGAAATTTCAAATCCATAGAGAAGGGGGTTGGTCGGATGCTGAGATTTCGTTTCCCGAATTTCAAAATGAAGGTGCGGACCCAGCGAACTACCTGAATTCCCTGAGAATCCAATTAAATCTCCTTTTTTTACAGAAAACCGACCTTTTGGTGGATATAGATTTACGGCAAAAGATTTCCTTTCATACTGACTATTCTTTACATACTCCGAAACCTCTTCTGAGAATTTGCTTAAATGACCATAAACGGAAGTATAGCCATTTGGGTGATTTATGTATATTGCATTTCCAAAACCACCAGGAGAAACTCCAATCCGAACAATATCTCCATCAGTAACGGCCATGATTTTCTCACCTGACCTACCTTTTGTTTTGATGTCGAGACCAGAATGGAAGTGATTTGATCTTATCTCTGCAAAGTTTGCTGAAAGGTATATTCTGAAATCAACCGGTGAAGAAAAATAGTCAGTTGGGAAGGCACTCTGAGAATACAATTTCTGAGTAAAAGTGAACAAAATAACACTCATACAGAAAATAGAAAGTCCATTCCTCATAGTACTCCAGTTTTTAAAGGTATTCAGTTGTTTTTTCAAGCCGCAAAGCTAAAATATAAATTTAGAACCATGAAAATAAGAAGTCAATATTTTTTGAAATCTCTAATCCTATGTTAACTTTGTATTAAAATGTTTACCTGTGATTGAATCAAGTAAAATTATTGAAAGTTTACGGAAAAAATTCGAGACTTTCGATAGCTTGTATCAAGAATCAGTTCGAGAAAACAAGTCTATATTAGATGAGAACGTTGTTTTGAAGAGAAAGTTTCAAGAACAGGAAAGCAGATTTGTTGAACTCGAGAAAAAATTTAATAAGATAAGTCTTGCGAAAGCTTTTGAGGCATCAAGTGAAGGAGTGCATGAGGCCAAAATTAAAGTAAATAAGATTGTGCGGGAAATTGATAATTGTATTGCTCTGTTAAATAGATAATGTAATTTGAAATATGGATGATAAGCTAACTATTAAAGTTAATGTAGCAGATAGATATTATCCATTAAAAATTAGCAGGTTTGATGAAGAAAAGATAAGAAAGGCGGCTAAAAGAATAAATGAGAAAATCCTTCAATACAAGCAACGGTATACGGACAAGGATAATCAGGATTTTCTTGCCATGGCGGCCCTTCAATATGTTGTTCAGGTAATTGATAGTGAACACAAAAAAGATATTACTCCAATTTTAGATGAGTTAGAAGAGCTTGACAAAGAACTGGAACAATATCTGCATAAAGAGTAATAGCGTTCTTATACATATAAAGATTTTGCCCGCATTATTTCTGTAACTCTTTTTAAAAACTCAACATTTATTAGATTGGAGTAAACTCAACTTAAGAATGGCAGGCCGTAACCTTCGGGTTCTTATTTATATAAGACAATGGACGTCAGATATGAGTTGGCAGCTCCACCCATGCTATACTGGGGTTTTCTAAAAACATTATGGGAATTATGCGGGTTTTTTATTTTATTTAAATACTTAAAAAGATGAATATATTAGCAATTTTAGGCTTTTTATCTTCTACTCTAACACCCATCATTTATGGTGGAGTGGGAATTATCCTGGGATTTGTTTTAACTTATTTAGTCATCAATGTGATGATGAAGAATAAGAGCCAAAAAATCGTCCAGGAGGCTGAGTCAGAAGCTGAAGTCATTAAGAAAGATAAGATATTACAAGCAAAAGAGAAATTTCTCCAGTTAAAAACTGAACATGAGAAAATGATCAATGAAAGGTCCAACACGCTTGTCGTATCTGAAAATAAGTTCCAACAAAAAGAATCATTACTTTCACAACGAATTGAAGAGAATAGTAGGGAGAAGAAAGAGGTTGAGGTCGTACGTGAGAACCTGAAAGCACAAATGGAAGTGCTGGAAAGGAAAACAGAGGAGCAATCTAGAGTGCATAAGCAGAAGGTAGCACAACTAGAGGCAATATCAGGTTTTTCACAGAGTGAAGCAAAGCAGGAATTAATTGATTCTTTGAAGGAGGAGGCTAAAACAGAAGCCATGTCGTCCATTAATGATATTATGGATGAAGCCAAGATGACGGCCAATAAAGAAGCAAAACGTATTGTGATTCAGACTATTCAGAGGGTTGCAGCTGAAACCGCCATTGAAAATGCAGTAACTGTTTTTCATATTGAATCCGATGAGATTAAAGGTCGGATTATTGGTCGTGAAGGGAGAAACATTAGGGCTCTGGAAGCAGCCACCGGGGTAGAAATAATTGTTGACGATACTCCTGAAGCCATTATACTGTCAGGATTTGATCCTGTGCGTAGGGAAATTGCCCGAATGGCCATTCATAATCTGGTTACCGATGGTAGAATTCACCCGGCACGGATAGAGGAGGTGGTTGAAAAAACCAGGAAACAAATTGAAGAAGAAATTGCAGAGGTAGGAAAACGTACTGCTATTGACCTTGGTATACATGGATTGCATCCTGAAATAATTAGACTGGTTGGTAAAATGAAATACAGATCTTCTTACGGTCAGAATCTTCTTCAACATTCACGCGAAGTAGCAAATCTTACAGCTATTATGGCTTCTGAATTGGGTTTAAATACTTCCATTGCTAAAAGGGCGGGTCTATTACATGATATTGGCAAGGTGCCTGATGATGAGCCGGAAATTCCTCATGCAGTTCTTGGCATGAAACTGGCTGAAAAGTACAAAGAGAAACCTGAGGTTTGCAATGCCATCGGATCTCACCATGATGAAGTTGAGATGACTTCTCTGATAGCTCCCCTGGTGCAGGTATGTGATGCCATTTCTGGGGCTAGACCTGGTGCCAGAAGAGAAATTGTAGAAGCTTATATAAAGAGATTGAAAGGCCTTGAATCCCTTGCTCTTTCCTATCCTGGTGTGATGAAAACATATGCTATTCAGGCTGGTAGAGAGTTACGAGTGATTGTGGGTTCAGAGAAAGTGTCAGATCAGGAAGCTGAAAATCTCTCCTATGATATAGCTAAGAAAATTCAGGATGAGATGACCTATCCTGGTCAGGTAAAAATCACAGTAATTCGTGAAACCCGTGCAGTTAACTATGCCAAGTAAGCTCCTTGGATTTCAATGGAATTAAGGATCAAATCTGCAATTTTTTATTTTTGCAGCCTGCATTTTATTGAGAAAACAGAAATTGCTCTCTTTTTTACAATTGGATGATTGAATGTTCTTGTGGTTGGGCCGTTGAATGGTTTATTCCATATTTGTTTCAATTTTTTCTTCAAAAATGTATATTTTTTTTATTTCTTGCGTATATAAGCTAGAAGATTAATTAAATACAGCTAATATTTTACTTCCTGCATTATGAAAGAGCAAACACTAGTTACCGGCACAGCTGGTTTTATTGGTTTTCATTTAGCCAACAATCTTCTTGGTAGAGGCGATTCAGTAATTGGTCTGGATAGTATAAATGATTATTACGATGTCAATTTAAAATATGCAAGGTTGGCTCAAACCGGCATTGAAAAAGCAGAGATTGTTAAAGGAAATGGAATCCAGAGTAAGAAATTTGATGATTATATATTTTATCAGGCAAATCTTGAAGACAAAGAAACCATCGATAAAATATTTAAATCTCATAACATTACGAAAGTAGTACACCTTGCTGCACAGGCAGGCGTACGCTATAGCCTTGAAAACCCATATGCCTACCTTGATAGCAATTTGCATGGTTTCCTGAATATTATCGAAGGATGTCGCCATAATAATGCGAAACACCTGGTGTATGCCAGTAGTTCGAGTGTTTACGGTTTAAATAAGTCGATGCCCTTCTCCGTTCACGATAATGTCGACCATCCGATAAGTTTGTATGCAGCCTCTAAGAAGAGCAACGAGCTCATCGCACATAGTTATAGCTATTTATTTAACCTGCCAGTAACCGGCTTACGTTTCTTTACCGTATACGGACCCTGGGGTAGGCCCGATATGGCTCTGTTTCTTTTTACTGAAGCGATTCTAAATGGTAAAACTCTGAATGCTTTTAATCAGGGTAAAATGGAAAGAGATTTTACCTATGTGGATGACATCATTGAGGGCATCACCCGGGTATTGGATAATCCACCTGAGGAAGATAAGTCCTGGGATGAGGTGAAATCTGATCCGGCAACTTCTTCAGCGCCTTACAGGGTATACAATATTGGTAATAATAACCCGGTGAAATTGATGGATTTCATTCATGCTATTGAGGAGTATGTAGGAAAGAAGGCCGATATTAACTATCAACCTATGCAACCTGGCGACGTACCGAAATCCTGGGCTGATGTTGAAGATCTTGTTCAGAACTTTGACTATCGTCCCGATACAGATATAAAAACAGGGGTCAAGAATTTTATTGACTGGTATCTGCAGTATTACAAAAAATAAGCTCCACCAAAAATTCCATCATATTAAGCAATATTCATCCGAGCGTTTCAGGATAGAATATTTAGTAGCTTGTTGAAATTATCGACTTTATCCTGATATCCTAATTTTTCATACGAGGACACTAGGTTCATAATCAGTCTTTTAATAATAGTTTTATTTGATCCGGGAATAAAATAGGATTTTTTCAATTTTATATTCTGGCTCGTCAGGAAATGTTCAATGTCAGTTCTGTTTAGTATAGCACCCCTGCGAAAAGGATTAATATAAAACAGAACATGTTGATCCAAATCAGACTCATAGGTTGCTTCTGATTTAAGCTCGTCAAGGTAAATCAGGAGAAAGTTCCTGGGCAGGTTTACTCCATAAATAGGTAGACCCAAACGTTGAGCAAGCACAGAGTACAAAATACCCAGCGATAAAGGATTGCCCTTTTTTGTCTCAAGTAGCTGATTTATAAAATTATTTTGAGGTGCTAGGAGGTTTGTAAAATTCCCTGAGAACTTATAGGTTTTAAAAAAGATCAGGTTTAAAACCCTGGTATTTTCCAAAGCTGTCAGGTTTTTATTCAATTCTAACCAGATATCTTTTGAAATTCCCTCAATCTTTTTTTCCATTTCTGAAAAAACCAGATCGGGATACTGATATTTTTCCACCAGAAATGCCCCTTTCAACAAACTATTTGCACCTTCCTTATTCCATTCCAATAGCTCTTTGGATGTTGAACCCTGTTGAATATCCTGGATGAGATTTTCAATTCGATGTTGAAGAAACTCATCGGGGGAAAATTCCCATGCCTCCTCCAGCTTTGGAATTATGTCGGGCCCGTGTTGTATCAGGCTATTAGATACCAATTCATATACCGATGTATCCGGATCGTCCAGTAGTTTAATTAAAGCTGATATTTCTTCATCTGGTTTCAAAAAATATATCCTCCTTTATTCAGGCAAATGCGTAAGTGTATATTCTATTAATTTATCCATAACAGGTTTATAGTCTGAGAGATATTCCTGGGTAATCCTATTTGCAATAATGGCACAGATGGTAACTGCATTGTGTCCAAGCAAACCCGATAAGCCATATATTGCGGAACTCTCCATCTCAAAATTTGTAATTTTCTGGCCCTGGTATGAAAATTCAATAATGCTTTGGTTTAAATCTTCATGAAATGGCGATAAACGTAAAGATCGGCCTTGTGGTGCATAGAATCCAGGTGCTGATGCAGTTACTCCCTTAATGGTTAGAGCGCTTGAGAAGATGTCAAGAAGTTTTTCAGAAGCTTTCACTACGTAGGGTGTTGCAAACCTTTTCTCATGAAGGATATCCTTTAAAATTGCCTCCTCAAAGCCAGTGTCACTTATATCAGTCGCTCCACTGTAGAAATTTAAAAGGCCATCAAAGCCAATTGCTTTTTCTGAAAGGAGGAAAGATCCTACTTTTATTCCAGCTTGTAATGCTCCGGAAGTCCCAATTCTGATAAAATTGAGTGTGGTAGTTTTGCTCAAAGGTATTCGCTGATTTAGGTCTATATTAAATAAGGCATCCAGTTCGTTCAATACAATATCAATATTGTCGGTGCCAATGCCAGTGGAAATAACAGATATTTCCTTATTATTATATTCTCCGGTATGAGTAACAAATTCACGGTTTTCAACTCTTAATTTTATGGAATTAAAAAATGATGAAACCTGCTTAACTCTTCCTGGGTCACCCACCAGAATTATGTTTTTTGCAACCTGACCAGGTTTAAGATGTAAATGGAAAACGCTTCCATCACTGTTTAGTATTAAATCAGCTTTTTTTAAAGAATTCATTTCGTTTATAAAAACATTTTGCGTCAAAGCTATTTAAAAAATAGCTATTCCACAATTTCAATGAATCAATGAATTTTTGGAGATTAGATTTCTGGACGAAAAAACCCTATTATATGCCGTTTTTAAGGAATTTAGATTAATTTTGCGCATCATTAATATAAGCTTCAAATATTTAAATAAATAATTATGAAACAAAAACAAACATTAATCATTGCAGTTGTTGCTATAGGCGTACTTCTCCTCCTTTTTAGTAGTAGAATGTTTTATGTTCTGGAACCTGGAGAAAGAGGTGTTGTATTTAGATCTATTTCCGGAGAGTTGGAAAGAGACGATATCGTTGGTACTGGTTTAAAAGTTATTTCCCCCTGGAATAAGCTTTTTAGATATGAGGTTCGGGAACAGAAAAGTGAAGAAACCATGGATGTACTATCTAAAAATGGACTTTCAATAAACATGGATATTACGGTTCGATTTAACCCAGCCTATGATAAAATTGGTTATTTGCATGAAACTTTTGGCGTAAATTATATCAACCGATTGGTAGTTCCTGAAGTTCGTTCCACTGTTAGAAGAGTAGCCGGTAGATATACAGCTGAAGAAATTTATGCTACCAAACGAAATGAAGTGGAGAGCAACATTATTACTGAAACTGCTGAGATATTAGCAGAGAATAATATAGTAATGCAAGCTTTACTTATTCGTTCTATTAACCTTCCAGCAGATATCAAATCTGCCATTGAATCAAAATTGGAATTTGAGCAGGAAGCTTTGGCCATGACCTTTATTAATGAAAAGGAAAGGTTAGAAGCTGAGAGAAAAGGAATTGAAGCAACTGGTATTGCGAATTTCAATGAAATTATTAATTCCAGTTTAACTACCATGATTTTAAGGCAAAAGGGTATTGATGCTACTTTAAAGTTAGCTGAATCAGCAAACGCCAAGGTCGTTGTTATTGGTAGTGGTAAAGAAGGAATGCCTTTGATTCTGGGGAATAATTAAGCTTGTTTTAGAAAAGTCTTACTGATCACTATTTGAGTTTTATTTAGTTTTGGGATACTTTTAATTGTGTGCCTTTTGGTAATGCGAAAAGAAATTCTACTTCTTTCTCTGGTCTTTGTATTTTTTGTTGGCACGGCTTCAGGTCTAAACAACAAACGAGCATTTAATGCTGTTAAGGTTACTGCTTCGCCAAAAATAGATGGTAAGTTGGATGATGCGGTGTGGAGCAATATTGCTGTTGCATCCGATTTTGTGCAATATTCGCCCTATAATGGAAAAGATGCCTCTTTTCGAACAGAGGTTAAGGTAATCTATGATCAGACTGCTATATACGTAGCAGCTATGATGTATGACCCTTTTCCCGATAGCATTCTAACCGTTCTTGGAGAGCGGGATGCTGACCGAAATTTAAATGCTGACCATTTTTCATTCGATATAAATCCCTTTAATGATGGTGTAAATGGAATGACCTTTAAGGTTTCAGCTTCCAATGTTAAAACTGACAAAAAAGTTGCTCCTTCATCAAGGCGTGGAAGTGATACCAATTGGGATGCCGTTTGGAACAGTGCCGTGGATATAAATTCTGAAGGATGGTCAGTGGAGCTGAAAATACCTTACTCTGCCATCCGATTTTCTGACGCCACTGAGCAGGTGTGGGGTGTTAATTTCTGGAGAGAAATCAGAAGGAAAAGAGAATGGTCCACCTGGAATTATGTTGATAATGAGGTGGGGAATACTTTTAATTACCTGGGTGATTTACAGGATATTAATTCTATTGATCCACCTTTCCGCCTATCTTTTACACCTTATCTTTCCGGGTATCTGGAGAAAAGCTCTGAAAGTAATTCATGGAGTACTTCCTATAATGGAGGAATGGACCTTAAACTTGGGATTAATGAAAGTTTTACCCTGGACATGACCTTAATCCCTGATTTTGGCCAGGTTCAATCGGATGACGTAATACTGAACCTTACTCCCTTCGAAGTAAAATATAATGAGAAACGGCAATTTTTTACGGAAGGAACCGAGTTGTTTAATAAAGGGAATATATTCTATTCCAGGAGAATAGGTGATAGACCAAGCGGTTTCTGGGATGTTTACGATGATCTTTCAGATTCGGAAATTGTGACTGAAAACCCAAGCGAATCAAAATTAATAAATGCCACCAAAGTATCAGGAAGGACAGATAAGGGACTAGGGATTGGTTTTTTTAACGCTATGTCCAATCGAATGTATGCTGAGATTGAAGATACTATAACAGGTGATACCAGAAGTGTTTTAACACAAGCTTTTACAAATTATAACATGTTGGTTCTGGATCAAAGCTTGAAAAATAATTCATATTTGAGTTTCCAGAATACAAATGTATGGCGGGATGCACCAAAAAGCGGCGACAACTATACCGCAAATGTGACATCAACAGATTTTAAGATTCTGGATAAATCAAACATGTATTCAATATTTACCCAGGCAGCCATTTCTCAAAAGTATTATGATTCACTTGATACAGATTTGGGATACAGGATATTTCTAAACACCGGTAAAACAGGAGGGACCTTTCGAGCGGAATACCAGATGGAGATCATTTCAGACCGATATGATCCAAATGATATGGGTTATGAAAGAAATAGGAATGAGATGAAGCATGAGGGGACCTTTAGCTATAATATTTATAAGCCTATTGGTATACTTCAGAACTCCAGAAATTCATTCCAGATAGAGTATATTGGGCAGTATAAGCCAAGTGAATTTTCTACATTGAAACTTGCTCTTAATACTTTTACTGGTTTTATGAATTTTTGGTATACTCGACTGGAGATTGAGTATACACCTGTTGGAACATATGACTTCTATGAACCCAGAGTTGACAATCGAAGTTACTTCAGATATCCTGAATTGGGGGCTTCTGGTTATGTATCAACTGATAGTAGGAAGAAATTGTACGCTCGGTTATTTTTTGAAGGGGGAGTAAATAATTCACCCTACGACCAAAGTTCATACAGGGTGTCAATAGAACCAACATATAGGGTAAACGATAAACTTAAGTTGGCCTGGGAATTACGGTATGGTGGTAGTACCAATGATATTGGATATGTTGATAGAACGGAAGCAGAAGATTCTATTTATTTTGGTATGCGGAATATTCGAACAGTTGAGAATACAATCGAGGTAAGTTATATTTTTACAAGCCGTTCCTATCTGAATTTTAGATTGCGGCATTACTGGTCAAAAGCTGATTATTCTGGTGATTATTACCTGTTGCAAGAAGACGGTTATCTGGCTTCTACAGATTCATACCCTGGTGAAGATGATATTAACTTTAACACTTTTAATATTGATATGTCTTATGTATGGCGATTTGCTCCAGGTAGTGAGTTGTCGTTTGTATGGAAGAACTCAATATATTCATTAAGTGATCAGATACCAAGTGATTTTATCGACAATCTAAATTTAACCTTTGATTCTCCACAGGTAAATAGCTTCTCCTTAAAAATCCTTTATTACTTAGATTATCAGTATTTAAGAAGAAAATCTAAAAAAGCTTAGTTTTGTATTTTAATAATTGTTTTAAATGATCCAGCGAATCCAATCCATTTATTTAATAGGCTCAATTATAGTATTGATTTTGATTTTAGTTTTTCCTATTGCTATAATGATTGATGCCCAGTCAGAATCATATACCTATTTGTTTTATGGGGTATTGAACTCTCAGGGCTTATTGGCAATGCAGGCCTATCCATTGGCCATTCTCCTAATAGCTATGCCGTTAATTAGCCTGGTTAGTATTTTCCTCTTTAAAAAAAGGATTCTTCAAATGCGTTTCTGCATTTATAACATAATTCTCATGCTGGGTTCCATCGGTTTGATCTGGTTTTATAGTTACCAGGCAGGAAATACCCTTTTTACTGAAACCATTTTCTCCTTTCCAATAGTTTTGCCATTGGTGGCTGCAATACTTACTTATCTCGCTTTCAGAGGAATAAGGAGGGATGAGATTTTGATAAAATCAGTTGACCGGATTAGATAAGACTAAATTGTGTACAAATGTTCCTGATCGGTTATCTTTTCACAATAATGACATTTCAGAACAATTTCATTATCTTCGGTAATGACTGAAAACCTTGTGGTTACCTCTTCATTGTTGGTAATGCATTTCGGATTAACACATTTGGCAATACCTATAATCTGATCAGGTACTTTAACGGTATATTTTTCTACAACTTCAAATTCTTCAATGATATTCAGTTTTGCTTCAGGCGCAACAATAGCAATTCTGTTTACGTCGTCATCTACAAATGTTTTATTTGAAACTTTTATGATGGCTTTTTTTCCGAGCTTTTTACTGTCTAGATTTGTTCCAAAAGTAATTTGATTGTCAAATTTATCCAGATCAAGAATGGTAATTACCTTGAATAGATTTTTTGCCGGGACATGGTCGATAACAGTTCCGTTCTTAATTGCACTAACACTCAGTTGTTTGACTTTTTTCATGAACTTGTTTTTATTTTAAGTTAAGCAGTGAGGCAATTATCGCCTGTCTGGTATAAACACCATTTAATGCCTGTGTAAAATAATACGCTTTTTCGTTTCCATCAACGTCAGGGTGTATTTCATTTACCCGGGGAAGTGGATGAAGCACTTTCAGGTTGGGTTTTGTGTTTTCAAGCATAGAATTTCTCAAAACATAAACATTCTTAACTTTTTCATACTCCATTGGATCTGAAAACCGTTCCCTTTGCACTCTGGTCATATATACTATATCGGCTCTGGAAATTATATCTGTAAAATCGGTATGCTCATAGTATTTCAAGCCAAGATTTTTCAAATGCATTTTATACTCATCCGGCATCTGAAGCTCCTTGGGCGATATAAAGTTGAAGGTTGCTTTAAAATGAGACATGGCCATCAGAAGTGAATGAACTGTTCTGCCATATTTCAAATCACCAACCAAAAAAATATTCAATCCTTCCAGGGTACCCTGAGTTTTCCTAATTGAATATAAATCAAGCATGGTTTGAGTTGGATGTTGGTTAGCACCATCCCCAGCGTTGACCACTGGTACACTGGCTACCTCAGAAGCATATAAAGCACTGCCCTCTAAAGGATGCCTGATTATAATTAAATCACTGTAATTACTGACGGTCATTACGGTATCCTTAAGAGATTCACCTTTTGTAACGCTTGAGGAGGAAGAATCTGAAAAACCAACTATCCTGCCACCCAATTTATTGACTGCACTTTCAAAACTCAGTCGTGTACGGGTAGATGGTTCATAAAACAAAGTCGCAATAACTATTCCTTCAAGTAGTTTTGGCTCTGGTTTTTTCTCAAATTCTGCGGTTAAATCTAAAATATTTAGAATGTCTTCTTTGGAATAATCGTCGATTGAAACGAGGTTTTTTGACTTCATAAATGGAGATAAAGATAAGGTTTTAGTTCAGCAGCCAAAGTTACTGAAGTGAATGAATAATTTCTGGCTATGGTGAAAATCTGTTAATAACTTTTTTAATAAGCCACTTAAAAAAACTGCACTGAAACTCCCTTCAGATGTTGGAGTTTGTTTGTAATAATTTCTGCATCTCCAGAAGGAATTTCTGCATCAATCTCACAAAATTCACCAAACTCTTGTTTCTTGGGACTGATATTTCTATCCTTTAAAATCCTCATTACCTGATTCATCATAAGATATGGGAACTGAATTTTTATCTGACTTTTGATAATTCGAGTAATGATAGTTCCATCTTGAATGGCACATAAAGCTGCGGCTCGGTAAGCTTTAATAAGACCTCCGGTACCAAGTAGTGTGCCTCCAAAGTACCGAACTACTATTATTAAGATATTTGTAAGCTCATGTGAATTGATCTGACCAAGTATAGGTTTTCCTCCTGTTCCAGAAGGTTCGCCATCATCGGAGGCTCTGAAACTATTTCTTTCATACCCAAGCATAAAAGCATAGCAATGGTGGCTGGCACTGTGATGTTCCTTTTTTACTCTTTGTTGAATAAGTTTTATTTCATCTTCTGACTCAACATGAAAAGTATATGATAAGAATTTGCTGCCCTTTTCTTTATATATGCCATTTGATGATCCGGCAATTGTTTTATAAGATTTTAAAGAGCTCATTTATACATTGAAAAGAAGGATTAAAGTAAATATGGCTACTAAAATTCCAATCCAGTTTAGTTTGCTTAATTTTTCCTTAAAAAATAGAACACTGGCGAATACGGAGAGTAAAACAATACCAATACTATTGATACCAAACACCAGAGAACTATCCATACCTGAGAATTGCAGAGCCTGGATAAAAAAATATAAGGAACCAAAATTAAATAATCCTAAAAGAACCCCACCTATCAGATCTTTCCCGCTTAAATCAAATCCTTTATTTGATTGGAATAAAAGTTTTGAAAGAATGCTTGTAGAGAAGGCAATTACGAATAAATAGGCTGAAAACATCAAGACATTTCCACCGGATAAAAATTCCTGCTGGGTGTATTTTACAAGAGAATCAGTAAGGCCAACTCCTATAAACATAATTACTGGCAAAATGAAAAACCTTTTGTCTTTAAGAGATATATCTTTTCTCATTATAGTCAACACTACAGCGACAGGGGCCAGCAATATTCCGATCAATTTTAGAAGAGGGAGTGATTCCTTATAGAAAACAATACTGAATATCATTGGAATTATTACTGACATTCTGGAAGATATCGAAGTAATAGTGAGACCTGTTTTCTGGGTGGTTAAAGCGATAAGGTAAAACATTGCTACAAATATGACCCCAATTATAACTGCCATATGAAACCAGGACTCAGACCCGGCCAGGCTTAACCCGGCATCCTTATCTGCCAGTAAAAATCCCAGTACGGATGCAGTAAAATAGTTGATAATAATTGCATTAAAATTATCAACCTTGAATTTCTCAAAATATCTGAATGTGATGAGAATGAGAGTGGAAGCAAGAATGCTAAGTACAAGAAAAGCCATAATTGGGATTTAGGCCTCAAATGTAAGCAATTCTTCAGTTTTCATTATAAGAATGTATGTCTATTATGTATTTATTCTATTCGAATAATAGGGAACCAAAATGAGCAATAGTCATATTTGAGTTACAGTTATGTAAGTATTAAAAAAGCTGCGTTAAACTGGGTAATCAGGGGTGAATCTGTAAATTTGAGAATTAAAAGTGTATTACCTGACATCCCTTATATTTCGAACCTATCTAAGATGAAAAAAGCAGATTTGCATGTACATTCAAAATACAGTAATGATGGTGAATTTGGTATTCAGGATATAATTGAAATGTGCGAATTAAATGGAGTTGGTATACTATCTATTACAGACCATAATAGTGTTAAGGGGATTAAGGATGCGTTAAGACTTTGTGAACAATCAAGTCTTATTTTTATACCTGGGATTGAAATAGATTGTAATTATAATGGCATTGACCTTCATCTGCTGGGTTATAATATAAATTGGCGCAGTAAAGACTTCGTTGATTTGGAGGGGATCATTAGGATGAAGGTAATGGATTCATTCCCACAAATGATTGAAAACCTGGCTAAATCTGGTATTACTGTCGATGCTACAGAAGTTTTGGGGAAATCGGAAGGGAAATTGCCATGTGGTGAACTAATAGCAGAAGTACTGCTCACGAATAAGGATTATCATTCAAACCAGTTGCTGAAGCCATATTTACCTGGAGGAGCAAGAAGTGATATGCCATACATTAACTTCTATTTTGACTTTTTTGCACAAGGAAAACCTGCCTATGTGGCAATTAACTACATAAGTTATGATGAAGCCATAGACCTGGTAATAAATAATGGAGGAACCGCGATCATTGCTCATCCAGGAATGAACTTGAAAGGGAGGGAAGAAATAGTTAATGAACTGATTTATAAAGGAGCCAAAGGGATAGAAGTTTTTAATAATTACCATGATGTTCATCAAGTAGAATATTTTGCAAAACTGGCAGAAAGAAGAAATATTTTGATGACCTGTGGTAGTGATTTTCATGGGAAAAACAAACCATTAATTAAAATTGGAGAATATCAAGTTATTGAAAAGTATAAAGATTATTTGTACAAGAGCATCTTGCAGTTCACTTAATTGTGGAAAAATACAATTTTAGATTAAAACCAAAAAAAGTGCAATTGCATAATATTCAATTAAATAGATAAATTAAATTTCAACATCATGAAATCATTATTACTCTTCATTTTGATAGTTATTTTTTCATTCTCAGAGATCTCTGGTCAGGAAAAAGTTACTATGGAGGATTATAATCTAGCAGTAAGTTTTAGATGGGCGAATGTTAGTAAAAAGGTTTTTAATCTTTATGTTACTCCCCATTGGCTTCATGATAGTTCAGGAGTGTGGTACGTACATCAGGCTGAGGGCAAGAAAAAGTATCTGAAGATATCACTACCCGGATTGGAAAAGTCAGACTTATTCGATCATCAAAAGCTGGCTTCACTACTTACTGATTCATTGGGTGAAGAAATTAAACCAGATAGTCTTCCAATAAGCCAGATTGAATACAAGAGTTCGAAGGAATTGTTAATGAAAGTAAAAGGGAAGAATTATACTTTAAATACAGAGAATTATTCAATTAGTACTCAGAAACCAAAGCCTGATTCGAATGAAAATGAGCAGGAATCTCCTGACAAAAAATGGGAAGCTTTTTTGAAAGATTATAATCTATTTGTCAGATCTACAGAAACCGGTGATATAAAACAGCTTAGCTTTTCAGGGGTGAAGGGATATGAATATGCGAACTGGTATGGATGGGATGATATTATGGAGGGAGAGGGAGAAGACCGGCCTCTGAATTTCCAGGTTGACTGGTCAAGCGATAGTAAATGGATTTATACCAATGTTTATGATTTGAGAAATGCTCAAAAGATGTATTTACTTGACTGGAGTATTGATTCTCTCTACAGGGCAAAACTTCTATCATACTACCGAGGCTCTCCGGGTGACAGTACCATGATATATGAAGAACCGGTATTTCTAAATATCGAAACAGGAGAGGAAGTCAGGCCAGGATTGAGAGGTACACACATAAATGGGGTTTCTGTGAGATGGTCAGATACACCAGGGAAAGTATATTTGCAAAAGCAAAGTCGCGGATATCAGAATCTGAATATTTATTCCTTTGATCTCAATACCCGGCAATTAGATACGCTTTATGCAGAATTCAGTTCAACCAACATTGATAATTTTAATTATAGCCTGGCAGAAAAAAATGGACTATTGTTTTTCCTTTCGGAAAAAAGTGGTTGGAGGCAGCTGTATTCACTAGACCTAAAAACCAGGCAAGAAAAAGCAGTCACAAATGGAAAGTATTATGTAAATAGCATTGATCGAATTGACGAGGTAAAGAAGCGTATCTTCTTTACTGCCTCAGGGATGGATACAGAGCACAATCCTTATTTTCAAAATCTTTATAAAGTATCATATACTGGCAATGGATTGACCTTGCTGACTGAGGAGGATCGCCACCATCAAACGAGTATTTCACCGGATGGTAAATATTTTGTCGATAACTTTTCTACAGCCAATATTGAAACCAAAACTGTCCTAAGGAGTTCTAAAAATGGAAAAGTATTAAAAGAAATGGCCAGAGCTGATGTTTCCTTGCTAGCAGGCTGGAGTCCACCAGAGGTATTTACAGCAGTGGCAAAAGATGGTAAAACCGTCATATATGGTGCACTCTGGAAGCCTACCAATTTCGATCCACAGAAGAAATATCCAATTATTGATCATAGTTACACAGGTCCCCATACGCAGATGTTTCCCAAAGATTTTAGACGGGTTCTATCCATTGGAAATCAGTCTTTTGCTGAATTGGGCTTTGTGGTTATGATGGTTGACGGATTAGGATCATCAGGTCGTTCCAAGGAGTTCCACAACCATTCTTATAAAAACCTGGGAGGGAACCTGGTGGATCACCTTGGAGCTATTCAACAACTAGGTGCTCGTTATAAATGGATTGATACTACAAGAGTAGGTATTTTTGGGCACTCAGCCGGGGGATATGATGCCGGGCATGCAGTATTGGCATTTCCCGATTTTTATAAAGTGGCGGTAGCAAGTTCGGCAGACCATGACCATAGGATGGAAAAAGCCTGGTGGCCCGAGATGTATATGGGGTGGCCAGTAGACTCAGCCTATCATTTGCAATCAAATGTTACTATGGCAGGCAATCTAAAAGGTAAATTACTCATTACACACGGAGGAATAGATGAGAACGTAAATCCTTCAGCCAGCTTCAAACTGGCAGAAGCTCTTATTAGGGCGGACAAACAGTTTGATATGCTTATCTTACCCAGTCAAAGACATGGCTATAGGGGAGACCATCAGAAGTATTTTACAAAAAAAAGATGGAATTACTTTGTTGAATACCTTCTGGGAGCTGTTCCTATCTGGGATTTTAAATGGAAATAAATCGGTTTTTACGATGTAGGTTTTTCCCAGTATAATTTAATCCATACAATAAAACCCGAGATAAGAATAAACAATGTGAATAGACCGGTGAGTGGAACAATTAGGATATAAAAGCCACCCATAAATACTTTGTATATTCTGGCAGTATGAAATTCCAGAGCCACATTCCATAGGGAAATGGCTTGTTGCTGTATCTTTTCTGGCATTTTTACAAAATTAGCCCTTGAATCCATTATTGATGCTCCAGAGTTGAAATCAAATACTACCTTTTCCCCATTGGCTTTTGTAATAAGACCGGCAACCATATTTTCACCAATGGGTGGACCCCGGCGTTCGGGTTTCTGATATGCTTTTTTTGTGAAAGCATTGATAATCTCTCCATTGGTAAAATTCCAAAGGAACAAACCTTCAAATGAACCAACCAAAAGGGTGGTGTCACTCATCAGTTCATAACTATTCACACCCATAATGCTAATGGGAGGTTGATTATCAATGGGTTTTAATTCTGTATTGAGATCTTTGTCAGCCCAATAAACCCCTTCAGATGTGGCTACCAGAAAACCATTGAAGTTTTCATGATAAATAATTTTCCTTAGTTTATCAAACCAGGGATTTGGTGTATCCAATTCTGTATAAGGGAGCTTACTAACTTTTCTTTCAGCAATGGGAATCAACAAAGGTGGACGGAGAAACATGCCAGTTGCCGCAGTTATAATTAGAAATAGAATACTTATCCAGCCAATTTTATTATGCCATTTCAGTGAAAACTTTGATACTCTTTTGACTTTTAATGAATCAAGCTGTTTCCGAATCCTATTTTTTATGATATATGGATTGATAAAGTAGATAAGACCGGTAAGGCTGAGAAAAATAAATATTACACCAACAAGGTCAACAAATATAATGCCGGGGATTCCATATATTTCACCGCTATGAACAACCCATAATGTTTTAAACAATCCAATTTTATTATCGTAGTTTACAGGTTCTGGTAACACTATGGTATTGAATTCGTTTAGGTTCGTTGATCCCAACAAGAAAGACCTGGTCATCACCAGTATGGTATCGTTTTTCTGAATGATATCTGTGATTCTTTCTTCTTCAACAGGTAACAATACTTTTACCCATTGAGCCTTTGTTTTGTCAAATTCAAATAAGCCAAAATATGTGCCAGCTAATATTTTATTCTTAGTCGATACATGTATTTTTTCGATTTTTCTATTGTCAATACCCTTTGGCAGGCCCCTATTGAAATCAGAAAAGTCTGTATAATTGTTATTTGTCAACCAGATGCCAATATTCCCATAAATTAAAATGCTGTCCTGTCCAATTTGCTCAGATCCTTTTACAGATGCGTTATTCCAGTTACTATACCTATATTCTTTTGGAAGAATATTTCTGGTCACATCAACAGATGAAAAGAATTTTCTGTGATTTAAAACAATTCCAGAAAGGGAAAAAAGCAGTAAGAACAGAGTTACGCCTAATCCCAGCCATTTATGATATTTTCGGAAGAACTTTATCAATGAATTTCAATTTTAGCAGGACAAAAATAGGGAACAATCTCTTGTTCCCTATTCCAAATTCAGTTATTAATTGTCTTAAAGACAACTAATGCATTAAATTTTTTCTGTTTCAACAATTTTCGCCATAATATCGGCATATTGAATAACAAGGTATTCTTTTCCTTCAAATTTGGTTTCTGTACCAGAATATTCTTTAAAAAATACTGTATCACCAACTGCTATCTCAGCATTATCAATGTTACTCAGCGCAACAACCTTTGCAAACTTTTGTTTCTCAACTGCAGTATCTGGAATAATTATTCCACTGCTGGTTGTTTGTTCTTTCTCTTCAGTTGTTATGTCTAAAATTACATTCTGGTTAATAGGTAATAGATCTTTCATTGTTTTAATATTTATTGATTTTATTATTATAATTTATTTCTTATCCTTCAATCTCGAGAAGCCTGTTAATTTTATCTTTATCAAAACCGACGATTATTTGTCCGTTTATATCAGTTTGTGGTACACCCTGTTGACCTGATCTTCTAACTAAATCCTCTGCCACTTTCTGGTCCCTTGAAACATCAATGTCGGTAAACCGAATACCGTTTTTTCTTAGGTGTGTTTTTAGTACATTACACCATGAACAAGTAGGGGTGGAGTAAACTGTAACTCTTTTCTGAGGCTTGTCCTTAACTGCTTTGGCATAAAACACAAGATTCTTAAATACCGATTTATAATATACTTTGTCATTGCAGCCTTTGTAAGTATTCTTGAATTCGCCTTTTTCAAAACTGAGCAAAGTAGGTGCTGAACTTATTGAATAACGCTCATGTACATCGCGAACTTCGGAAACATCAACGGTAAATAATTCTAAATCAGATTCTTTGTCAGTTCCTTCAGTGATATTTTTTATGGCACATTCACTTATCTCGGAACCTTTTTTGTAGATCAGAACATAAGCGAGATCTTTATTTTTTATTTTTTTCTGTAAATCTGGATATGATTTAATTTCTGTTATTTTCATCTTATAAATTGTCCAATTACTCGTTTTCTCGGCATCATCCAATCATAATTTGTGCCAAAACTGTAGTACAAATAATTTGTCAGCATTACTGTTATTTTTTTCATGAAAATGTGACAAATTGGCTTGAATATGAATCAATGATCTTCTTTAATCAACTTGCAATCATTCAATGACAGGGCTTTGATGGATAATTGAAGTTCAACGATTTTTACGAGATTGTAATTTCATCGATGAAAACGTGATGTTTGTCGAAAAAACTTGTTAGGTCTCAGAATCTCCCATATAATTGTTTTGAAAGGAAACCTTTTAATGAATTTAAATCTTAATGTCATGAAAAAAAATGTTCTGATTATCAGTATTTTATTCCTCCTGTTTTTTGGAAGTTGTATACCATCACTGTTTCCCTTATATTTTGAAAAAGACTTAATAACAAATTCAGATTTAATTGGAAACTGGAATGAAGATGGTTCTGAAAACACATGGGCTTTTTATCCTGATGAGGATGAGAAGTCATATAACCTTTGGTTCCTGGAAAACGATAACAACAATATTGAGGATGGAACCCTTGGGATTTTTGAAACTCATTTATTCAAATTGGGGGATAATTATTATTTTGATTTCTATCCAGGAGAAAATAAGGATTTGGAAAAGGAAATCAATACTTTAATGTCATTTCACCTGGTTACTGCACATACTTTTGCCAAGGTTAATATTTCAAAGGATACCATTATAATTCAACAGTTTGACATTGATTACCTGGAAGATTTACTGGAAAATGGTAAAATCAGAATAAAACATGTCCGTCTTGCTAGTGATAATAATATAACTGACACGAATGAGGGAGTAGTATTGACAGCCAGTACCAGAGAATTGCAGGAATTTTTCATAAAATATTCTGAGGACGAAGATGCCTTTACGGACCCAATTACACTTATAAAGAATAAAGAATAATTGGAATGAACTTAACCAGAGGAATAGTAAAAATGCTTCAGAGCAGTATTTTCCACCAAATTCTGTTCTGGGGCTTATCTTTTTTTATTTTACTTAATATTTTCTCAATCTCAGGTGAAATATCTACACTTGATTACATCTATACATTTTTATTTCACATTGGGCTCTTTGTTGCAGTATACTTGAACTATCTGATATTGATCCCTTATTTTTTAAAAAGGGAAAAGTATATCCTTTATGGCGTTCTTATTGTTGCTTGTATACTATTATCTGCAGAAATAACATCACTGGTATTCAGCCATATGTCCGATTTAATTTTTCCGGGCTACTATATTGTTATCGGGTTAAGCTTTTCTGATATAGTTGCATTCCAGATTGTATATATTGTATTAACAAGCTTGCTGGAATTATCTTCTGCCTGGTTTAAGCTGGCTGAATCGGAGAAGAAGCTAATGAAAATTGAACAGGAAAAAATAAGTATGGAATTGAAGGCATTAAAATCTCAACTAAACCCGCATTTTTTGTTCAATAGCTTAAATAATTTGTATTCATTAAGTTTAAAAAAATCTGATAAGGCACCTGATATGATTTTGAGGTTATCTTCATTGATGCGCTATATCCTGTATGAGTCATCGCAGGATTATGTCCCCCTACAAAACGAAATTGATTGTGTTATTGATTATCTGGAAATTCAAAATCTAAGAATAGAAGATTCAGAACCAGGCATTCATTTTGATTTAAGAGGAGAGGTGGGAGAAAAGCAGATAGCGCCGCTTATATTCCTGCCTTTGGTAGAAAATGCTTTTAAGCATGGGATGAAAGGATCAGTTGATACGCGATTTATTTATATAAGCATGGATATGGATGATACACATTTAATATTTAATATTAAGAATAATAAGGGCACCGCAGTAAAAGTAAAGAGTGAAATTGAAGGTGGAATTGGATTGGAGAATATCCGAAAAAGACTAAATTTGATCTACCCTAACAGGCATATTATGAATGTAGGGGATTCAAAACTGAAATTTGAAGTGGAATTGAAAATTCAATTAAACTAGATGGAATTATTGGCCAATAAGAAATTGAATTGTCTGGTTGTGGACGATGAACCTTTTTCAATCGAAATACTTCAAACCTATATTGAAAAAGTACCAGGGATCCATCTGCTTGGAAAATGCAAAAATGCTATTGAAGCCTTATCCTTTATACATGAAAATTCAATTGACGTATTGTTTCTTGATATAAATATGCCGGAAATATCCGGGATTCAACTGCTGAATTCCCTGGTAGACCCGCCTTTGGTAGTTTTTACCACAGCTTACCCTGAATATGCTATTGAAGGATTTAATCTTGATGCCGTTGATTACTTACTGAAACCATTTGGTTTTGAACGATTTCTAAAAGCTGTAGATAAAATCTATAAAAGAATAGGGGAGAAGAAAGCTGTAAAAAGTCAATCGGAAGATTCTGGATTTATAATGGTCAGAGCTGATAAGCGTGATTACAAAGTGAACTTGGCCGATATCATGTTCATTCAGTCCAAAGGGGATTATTTAAAAATTACCACAATTGAGCGTTCCTTTCTGTCACATGATACTATGCAGAATATAATGCAGCTATTGCCAGGGAATCGGTTTATAAGAATCCATAAATCCTTTATTGTCTCCCTCGAAAAGATAAAGTACTTAGAAGGAAATCAGGTGTTTATTGGAGCGGAAACCATCCCAATTGGTAAAGTATACCGGACAGATCTAATGAATACTTTGGCTAAAGAAGGCTTATAGTTTTTTACGAATATATTGCTTCATTTCTTTTGCTGTGGCCATGCGCAACAAAGCTGCTGCATTTTTCATGGCTTCTTCCTGGCTTATTCCAGTATTGGCAATGGGAATAATTTTATCAAACAAATCTTTATACATCTCTTTAGCATTGCTCTCTACTTTTCCGGCAAAGGCAATAACAGGAACCATATATTTTTTTGCAAGCATTGCTATACCATATGGTGTCTTACCATACCTGGTCTGGGAATCTATTTTTCCCTCACCCGTAATTACCAGATCAGATTTTTTAATGAAATCCTCAATACCCGTTTGTTGAGCTATTACCTCAAAACCTGGCTTAAGTTGAGCATTCAGGAAGGCCATCATTCCAAACCCCAGTCCCCCAGCAGCACCGGCTCCCGGGAAGTCTCGGAATTGTTTACCAAGGTGGTTTTCAACTATTTCAGCAAAATGTGTAAGATTTTCATCCAGCTCTTTAACTTCCTGGTATTTGGCTCCTTTCTGAGGACCAAAAATTTCCGAGGCTCCTTTTTCTCCAAGCAATGGATTATCTACATCGCTGGCTACAACAATTTCAATAGATTTTAGCCGGGGATCAAGATTGTTTAGATTTATTTTTGCCAGCTTGCTTAATTGGCCCCCACCAGGTGTCAGTTCAAAACCATTTTCATCAAGCAATTGTCCCCCCAAAGCCTGTACCATGCCAGCTCCACCATCATTGGTGGCACTGCCTCCAATTCCTAAAAGGATTTTATTACATCCCTCATCCATTGCAGCACGAATTAGCTCGCCTGTGCCATGAGTACTTGTAACAGTAGGATCTTTTTCCCTATTAGTAAGCAATTCTATTCCAGATGCTGCAGCCATTTCTATGACGGCTGTTTTCCCATCTCCCAATATCCCAAAAAATGATTCTATTTTTCTACCCAAAGGATCATGAACCAATACGGATATACGTTTTCCTATAGTGGCATCCAGCAATGACTGAACAGTTCCTTCCCCACCATCTGCCATTGGAATCATCATAATATTGACCCTGGGCATGATCTCCAGAATTCCTTCCCTGATACTCTCACAAGCTTCTTTTGCCGTAAGACTCTCTTTGAATGAATCAGGCGCTATTACAATGTTCTGAGGAAGCATGAATCAGTTAATACTTTGTTTATATTATTGGGATGGCTATCATTACCGGGTCATTTGTCTTATTAATGCCGGTAAGTTTTACTTTTACAAAATTGTTTCGCTGAATTTTTTCATCGATATGTACCGGTATGAAATGCTCTCCATATCCTTTTGCTAAGCCCAATCTTGATTTCTCAGTAAGCACCGTTTGCTCCTTACCAAGCATCCGGTTAAAATATTCTAATCTGTTCTGATAAGATAAATCACGAATAATCTTGCTTCGCTGATTTTTCACTTTCTCCTCTACCTGGTTATCCATTCGGGCAGCTCGTGTGGTATCTCGAATTGAATATTTAAATGTGTGGATATGACTAAAACCAATTTCATTTGACACTCTGCAGGTATCCTGGAAATCTTCTTCCGTTTCACCAGGGAATCCAACAATTATATCAGTTGTAAAATTGAAGTCAGGTATTCGTTTCTTTAGCTTTTTGGTAATTTCCATAAATGACTTCACTGTATACATTCTCCTCATCTTCAGCAAGATCTTTTCCGAGCCTGATTGTAAACACAGGTGTAAATGAGGTGTTAGCTTCGGGTGATCAAAAAGTTCAATGAAACGGTCGCCAAATCCATCTGGTTCCATCGAAGAGATTCTTACTCTAAAATCTCCCGATATATCCAGGATTTTTTCCACCAATCCTTCGAAATTGAGGCCATTACTTGAATATCTGCCAATATTTACTCCTGTAAGCACAATTTCTTTAAAACCCAGCTCCAACACCTTTGTAATGTTCTCTTCGATTTCAATAAACGGCCTGCTAACAGCTCTACCTCTTACGCTTGGAACAATACAAAAGCTGCAGAAGTTATCACAACCATCCTGAATCTTTATCATGGAACGTGTGTGGAAACCTTTGTCGGCAATTCCAAACCCAAATTTATCCTTTTCGAATTTTTCCGATGATGTTAATTCTCCGTTAAAGTGAGAGTCAATAAGGTTAAAGACTGAACTTTTTTTATCATTTTCAACAACATAGCTGATACTATTCTGCTCCTGGAGATCTTTTTTATAATGGTCAGCCATACACCCTGTTACAACAATTACTGAGTCCTCCTTCTTCCTACTTGCCTGGCTAATCATGTTTCTTGACTTGTGATCACTCTGGTTTGTAACGGTACAGGTATTAATGACATATACATCCGCAGCATGGTCAAACCCAACCACATCAAAACCCTGTCTGTGGAATTGAGAGGCCAGGGCATCAGTTTCGTATTGGTTTAACCGACAACCCAGTGTTTTGAAGGCAATTTTGCGTTTTGTCATTCTAACTTTCACTTATTTGAGAGACTTCTACCAATTCTCCTTCTACAGAAAATTCTGTAGCACCTGTAATTCTAAGGTTGACAAATTTCCCAACCATGGAAAGATCAGGTGGTAAAAACCGTATGTTTATTCGCCCTTCAGTAAGGCCGGTAAGATACTTTTTCTTCCTATCCTGGCCGGTGACAAGTACTCTAAAATTTTTCCCAACCATTCTTTTGGTATAGGCATAGGAGGTTTTTTCAAGGTCTTCGGTTAGCTCATGTAGTCTTTTCTTTTTTACAGAAATTGGGATGTCATCCTGCCATCTGGAACTTACTGCCCCCGGCCGCGGGGAATAAATGGCAATGTATGCCATATTGTATTGAAACTCTCTTAATGCTTCCCTGGATTTATAAAATTGCTCGTCCGTTTCTCCCGTAAAACCTACTATTATATCCGTAAAAAGAGTTGCTTCCGGTATCCTGGTGCGAATATATTCAACTATTTTTCGGTATTTCTCCACATTGTGTTTCCGATTCATTTTTACCAGCACCTTGTCATCTCCAGACTGAAGTGGTAAATGGATTTGCTTGGCCAGACAATTATACTGTGAAATTACGTCAATTACATCTGTGGCCATATCCCTGGGATGTGGAGAAGTGAAGTATACCCAAAATTCTTTTCCAGAGGTATTTCCCAACTCACCGATCGCTCTTAATAGTTCAGTAAATGAAATTTCCTCTCCCTTTCTATCCAGACCATAGGAATTGACATTTTGCCCGAGGAGAGTAATTGATTTATAGCCCTTTTCTATCAGTTGACTAATTTCCCGAAGTATTTCTGAACTAGGCCTTGATACTTCTCTTCCACGCGTATAGGGAACAGCACAGAAAGTACAGAATTTGTCACATCCATTTTGTATAGGTACAAAAGCCTCAAAATCTGAAGAATAATGAGGTCTTATGTGCCAAAACCCATCCATAATGCTTCGGTCATCTCGATCTTCTGAGGGAATAGATTGCAAAGTATCAGAGTCAATTTTTATGCTATCGCCATTTTGAAGCAATTCCAATAAACTGGGAAACTCAGTTGAGCCCTGAGCCGTTTCTTTCAACACTGGCTGATCTGAATCTTGCTCCTGAGATAGGGAATAAGGAGTTACAATTCCATATTGTCTAACCATGTCCGGAACTTCGGGCAATTCATCCATGGTAAATACCAGGTCGAATAGCTTAAGAAACCGGATTTTGTCATTTGGCAAAAAACAACCCGATACAAAAGTTAATAGGTTTCTCTTATTCTTCCACTTATTCCAAAGACTAATGCGTGAATATACTTTGTCAATTGCCTTTTGCCTTACTGAACAGGCAAGAATACCTAGCAGGTCTGCTTCTTTTTCATCTGAGGTCCATCTGAAGCCCATTTTGTCAAGGACTGTTCTCACCCTTTCACTATCAGACTTATTCATCTGACATCCCAATGTAATTATATGATAAAGCATAGTAAGATTCTGTATTTGAGTATACAAAAATACGATAATCCAGTAGAAAAATACTAGAAGTAGATTTCTGTGCGCAATTGATCCAGGGAGAGACCTTGTTCCACCAGTATGTCCATAGCATTATGGATCATATCACTATTTCCACACAGGAAACACCTGGTTTTGGTATCGGGGCTATGTTTTTTCAAATAATCAGTTACTCGACCCTGAAATTGTCCGTTTTTCTCCTTAGAAAAACATGAAGTTATATTTGTGCCATAAAAATCATGGTCATAGGTATCCTCTGAATAGCGGATTCCATGTATCAATTGGTAATTCAGTTCCGGGTAGGATCTTATAAAACTATGAAATGGGGCAATTCCGGTACCTGTTGCAATAAATAACAGATCTTCATTTGTTTTTTCTTCTTGTGAAAGAGTAAAAAAGCCAAAAGGTCCCTCTATTTCAAGAAAATCCCCTGATTTACTATTTTTAAAACGTTTAGATAGCGATCCTTCTTCTATTTCCCTTATGAGAACTTCAATATAGTTGTCTTTTTCACCACTATAAATGGAGTATTCCCTTTTTTCTATATCTCCAGGGAAGCCCAATCGAATGTATTGACCTGCTTTGAATTTCAAGTCGTTCCTTGCCATTCTAATGATGTATGTATTGGATGATAATTCCCTTATCTCCAGAATAATTGCTTCATGCATGTTCTTTTCAGAAATTTCGGCAAAAGTCGGTAATAAACATGAAAATATCAACCCTTCCCATATTTATTTTTGGAATACTAATAAATAAATGTGTAGATCTAAAAGGAAAGCTCTAAAATCATCAAATGAATGCAGTGTAGAGGGTGTACTTTTACTTTCCTTTTTCTTTTTCCTTTTCCTTTGGGAATTTATAAAAGGTTTTGGTAATGGCTTTGGGGATGGTCTGCTCACGGTACTGAGGATCAGGCTCAATAGTTCCTTTTCCCTCAGCATGCCAGACCAACTTCTTGGCCTTATGGTCAAAAACATTTAACATAACGGTACCTTTTTCTATGTCTAAGGTATTATAGGAAGTCCCAAAAGCGAAGCCATAGGGCGCATAATAATAGTTACTCCAAAAACCGGTGGTATAATAATTATAATAAGTAGTGGAAGTGGTTTCTTTACCAAAAAATACATACATATCCACAATAAGGTCTCCATTATATTCTACACGTTTGTATCCTCTGCTGGTCATTTCCCAGGCAACTGAACTGACAAGATACTCCTGATCATCCCGATTAACAAAAGCACCGTTTTCGGCATTCCACGGATATATACTAAAAGTTTTGTATTGATTGAAATCAACAGTTTTATCATACTCCTGTTTAACTCTTAATGCTGAAGTACAGGAAAAAATAAATAATACTATCAGTAAAAGGCTTATAATTTTTTTCATCCGATTCAATATTTATTGTTTTTAATTTCCCTGGTATTTAATTCCGGGAGTTTATTGATCATTCTTGAGTGTTCAAATGTATGGAATTTTTTACTAAAGCAAGATGTATGCTCTGGTAATCTCATGAACTCTTTTAAGTTTGGTCTGTAAATTACTTTCCTCAAATCACTCCATTTTTTTTCATTTTGCCAGATATTGGTCGAAACTATTATCTAACATGCCTAAAAAAATAAATATTTTTTATTAAACATTTTGAGTCGCCAGGCCATTGTATTCCTCTGGTTTAGATCAAAAGATTAATGGAAATAGGCGAAAGGATATAACCATTTATTGGGCACAATGTACACAGAATC
The DNA here is from genome assembly GCA_033791445.1 of Bacteroidales bacterium. Taxonomy (GTDB): domain Bacteria; phylum Bacteroidota; class Bacteroidia; order Bacteroidales; family VadinHA17; genus JANTGF01. Next base: position 32,731 of record JASJGS010000179.1, read on the forward strand.
TGCTTTGTGGCATTAATAGCATGCGCCCAATTGGAATGGTATTTTTGCATTTCGCACATTGTCCGAATCCTTCCTTACCAACCTGGCCTAACATATACTTTAATTTATCTAGCTTATCTTCTGCTTCACGCAAAGCTGCTTCGGCTACACTTTTGTTGTTTATAGCGTCCATCCTGGATATTCTTCCAATGGCGTTTTCAGGGGCAATGGGCTTTGTAATTTCTTTATAAGTAGAAACAGAATTTTCTGTTTTCGCAATCTCTTTTATTATTATCTTTTTGATTGATGAAAGCTGTTTGTCATCCATTATTATTCACTATGAATTATTTGTAATATAGAGTTTCTTGAAAACCAGAGTCAAGGCAATTACATTGAAGGTCATAAGGATAAACTTAAAATAAAAGCTTACCTGGGCCAGTCCCCATTCCATTTTGGCTAAAGTCCAATCTGGTAAGTTTTCTCCAATTCCATTGCCTATGTCCTCCAATACAAATGGGCTGACATAATCCTGCTTAATGTCATGAAGCGCTAAGAAATCCCCAAAAGTGAAGAGCAAAACGATCAGGCTAAAACCGAGTATCAGCAATAGAGCATTTTTTGGATTTTTCATTTTTAAAGAGTTTTTGGTTTATAAAACTAGTAATTTTCCAAAACTAGTTAGAGATTATTCCTGGCATTTAAGAAAATACAATTCTTATTATAAAATAAAAAGGCCAGGGAATTATCCTGACCTATTGTTAAAAGTATATTTTCAGATTGTCCTGAAAAACCAATATTTTAAAGTTTAAAGCTAACACCAACGCGACCACTAAAGGTAGAGCCACCGCCAACTTCAACATTTAGGCCCCATCGCTCATCCCAATACCAACGACCACCAACCTGTACTCCAAAAAATGCATTATAGTTATAACCTGATCTATATCCTACACTGGCACCAGCATAAAAATCCCATTCACTGGGTATGCCAATAATTCGGTTGAAGTGATAGTCACCTCTGGCTACAGCACCAAAATAGGTACCGCCCTCAGAAAAAGTTAAACTTATTTCTGGACCTACCGTTACATCATCATGTACAGCAAAATCAAAGCTAGCATAAATTGGTAAACCCCAGTTTCCAAAACCCAACCCGAAATTGACTTGCATGTCTCCTTTAGAAAGAGGAGCTTCTCCTTCCTGCGCATAAATACCACCAGCAATTATGATCAATCCGAATAGTAAAATAATTCTTTTCATAAAATTAAAAGCTTAAATGTTGTTTGTTTAGCGGGTAAAAATAGTAATAAATATTACCAATCAGGAAATTATTTAGAGTAATTAAGAATAATTTAAATAGTCTATTTGCTGGCTCAATAAAACAACAATAGATTTTATCCAGTTTGCTTGATATCCTTGAAAATACTGAAATTCCCAAGTTTAATTTTCTGAAGAAAATAAGATGAAGAAACCCCCAAAACTCCAAATCCATATTGCATGCTTCTCCGAACATTAATTGAGGAGGCCTCTTCGAAATATTTGGTTGGGCAGGTAATTTCTGCTACCTCAAAACCGGCATAAAATATTTGTGCCAGCATCTGGTTGTCGAATACAAAATCGTCTGAATCGTTATTGTACGGGATACTTTTTAGCACTTTGGCTGAAAAGGCCCGGTAACCTGTATGATACTCTGATAGTTTCTGGTTCATTGCCAGGTTTTGGAATAGAGTTAAAAAGCGATTGGCAACATATTTGTATCCGGGCATACCTCCTTTTAAAGCACCCCTCCCTAAAATCCTTGAACCTATTACTACTTCATAAACTCCATTGGCAATTAGGTAACACATGGAGTGAATAAGTTTAGGCGTATACTGGTAATCCGGGTGAAGCATAACAACTATATCGGCATCAAGTTCCAAAGCTTTATTATAGCATGATTTCTGGTTACCCCCATATCCTTTGTTTTCTTCATGCTTTATGATGTGTCGAATACCCAAATCTTTCCCTACATGAACCGTTTTGTCACTGCTTTGATCGTCAACCAGGATCACATCGTCAACTATATCAAAAGGGATTTCTTTATAGGTTTTTTCGAGGGTTCGTTCTGCATTATAGGCAGGAAGCACAACCACAATCTTTTTGTTATCAATCATTCTTATGAATTAAGGGTGTTTTGGCTATTCGCTCCTAACAAAGAAAACAAAACCATTCTTTTCATACAAGCGAGAGAAATTCGGATTTTCCTTTGTGAATTTAGATTCTCTTATATTCTTGGTTACTATATAAACTGTTTTATCTACATTTCCACTCAACAACCATTCTAAATCCTGAGAACGGCTATCCTCAGGTTGGGGTTTCTTTGCATAAAAATATTGTGCATAACTCTTATATCCCCAAGTTTGAACATAACAATCTTCGCTTGAAATATTTTCATAAAATTCTATGGCAGCATTCTGGGAATATTGCTCCACCTTTGGCACAATTATAAGCATGGTTAGGCTTGTAAATAGAAGGCTGGATATAAAAACCCCTGTTACCTGGAGAGCTATATTTTTCTTATAATAAAATATAGAAAAAAGTATTCCCGCAATTAATAATACTCCAATTAGAAATTCAAATCCTGACCAATGTACTTCAGCCTGCATATTGGCTACCGCAAAATCATCTTTTATAGCTCCGGAGGCAATTATTCTGTCCTTGTAATGAATAAATACCTGAACCAGGATTAGCAGACTGCCTTCAAGAAAAGTGATTATTATCAATAAGGTTTTTGCCCACCCTGGCCATGAGAGCTGCCCGTTAATCATCTTATAAATGGCAAATGTTGCCAGGTAAGTCAGCGGAAAGTAACACATAGAGGAATAATGAACAATCTTTGTATTCACGATAGTAAATAAAATCAATACTACCCAGAAAGTAATCATCATCCAGTTTCTGAAAAGCTTTTGAAGGTTGGAGTCATCTGTAAATTTCCTGAATGCTTTAAGAGCAAAAATAGAGGCCGGAAATACCCCAAAAAAAAGAACCACAAAGTGATACAACAGGAATCCACCATGCCCGGCATCTTCTTCCTTAAATAATCGGAGCTGGTATTGAACGAAGTCAACCAGTACATCTGACCTGCCATCTAAGATTTGTAGTATAAACCAAAATCCTCCTACAAGTGTCAGAATAGGAATATAAAGTACGAAAAACTTGAAATTGAAAACCGATCTCCATTGCCCGGAATAAATGAGCCAGACCAGGGTTGCCAGACCAAAAATCAGGAGAGCTACTGGCCCTTTTGTAAGAATTCCCAGGCCTATAAAAGTGGCAGATAGCACTATGTTAATAGTTTGTTTTTGTTTTACTTTTTGATCCACATAAGAGATCATATAATAGATTCCCAAAAAGATAAATAGATTGAACCAGGGATCGATAATTCCTGATTTGAAATAGAGGTGAGGCAGGAGTGACCCGGCATATACAAGTGTCCAAAGAATTCCAAACCGGGCATTGTAGAGTTTTTTGCCAATACTATAAAGTACCACCAGGGTTATAATCCCACCTATTGCGTTTGGGAAACGGGCTGCAAATTCATTGACTCCAAATATTTTCATGGAAAGGACCTGCATCCAGATAAATAGGGGAGGCTTTTCCCAGAAAGCAAAATAATTTATCTGCACTGTGAGGTAATCTTTGGTAACAATCATCTCACGGGCCGATTCTGCAAAGTTTATCTCATCCCAATCAAATAAATGAACTGCCCCCAGAAATGGAATAAATAGTACTATGCCAACCAGGGCTATTAAGTAGGGGTAAAACGATTCTTTAATCTTTATCATTCGCTAAGATTTGTTAAAAAAATGAATCATTGAACCCTCCGATTTTCCAGGTGCAAGTTTTTGGAAATAGTAGAGTGTTAGAAAAGTAAGTGTACAACCGATAATAGAACCTGCAATAATGTCTCCGAAAAAATGCTGAGAAATATAGACTCTGGAAAAAGCTGTAAGCACTGCTAAAATAAAACACAGAAACTTCCAGGATTGCTTTTTAGAGATAAGCGATAAAACAAAGAATACGCTGAATGCTGTAGCAGCATGCCCAGAAGGAAAGCTGTGCAATGAATGAACTGACACTCCAGGAACCAGATAAAGATCATATACTCCATCAAAATAGGCATTTGGTCGAAGGTTCTCTGTAAATACCTGCTTTTTCAATACCTGCACAACCAGCGTGATGAAAAAATTAGCAATACCTAAAACCCATGCGTATTTGTATTTTATAAAAAGGAGAAAAACAAAAAGAACAAGTATCATCCATCCGCTTCCTAAATGGGTAAGCCATGAAAAGAAAATATCAAAAAATTTATTATGAAACTGATTTATAGCGATATGGATAACCGCTTTTGGAAAGATTAATAAGATAATACTTCCAATAAGAATAAAAACCAGAAAAGAATAAATGAAGGTTCTGTTTTCTTTAAGCAGATTTACCATTGGGGGTGTAACTAATGAAAAATAATAGTGTACTTAAGCTTCCAAAATTTATGGATGCAAATTTAGTTAAAAAGAATAAAGTTAAAAGCTAAAAAGTACAAAGTATACTCAACCAATGTTCGAAGGGAAATGGTTTGGAACAAACAAATTATGTTTAGCAGAGATTGCTTTCTTCATTTCGAATCCAGATCTAAGCAAATTAACCCGATTCCTCAATGGCTTATGGCAAAGGAATTACTTTAATCTGATGATTATTGAGATCAGCTACCCAGATATATCCGGCATGCACCAGGACGGCTGCAGGTTTGTTCAGGTTAGCAAGATCAGTTCCAGGTTTTCCTGTGCCAGCAATAGGCTCCACCTTTCCCTGAGAATCTATTTTCATGATCCGGTTGGTCCCCATGTCTGCAATGTAAATGTTCTTTTTCGCATCAATGGCAATTCCATGGGGAGTTTTTAGACTACCTTGTAGTGGAACCGTAGAGATTTCAACACCAGGTACAATTTTGCGAACCAGGTTTGTGGCGGCATCGGCTGCCAATACATTTTCCATATCCATGACAATATCCATTGGATAGGTGAAAGTAGCTACTTCCGGTGGGCCATCCATCTGTCCGGCTTCACCAGTACCAGCCAGTGTAGTAACTTTTCCGTTTTTTATCTTTCGAACCCGTGCATTGCCAATGTCAACAATAACCAGGCCACCATCTGGTGAAATGACTACGGCGTGAGGAGAATTGAATAGAGCTGTTTTTGCTTCTCCATCCTGAAATCCCGATTTTTCTGGTACTCCTGCAACAGTTGATACATCATATTTCCCTTTTCCAACAGGAGTGAGCATCCGAATAACATGATTAGAGGCGCTTGCTACATATATTTTTCCGCTTTTGGGATCATAGGCTACGCCATGTGGGGATTTGAATTTTGCAGTTTCAGCAGGGCCATCTTGATAGCCTTCTTTATCTGGTCCTCCTGCAATGGTTGTTACCTTTCCATCCAGAGAAACTATGCGGATTGCATGGTTGTTAATATCAGCAAAGATGATGGAATTCTTTTCATAAGGAGTCAATCGAATGGGTTTATTCAACTCGCTCTTTTTACCATCTTTAAATCCGGCTTCGCCAGTTCCACAAATCAATTTCATGGTATTTTGACCATTCATAGGAAGAATGACAAAACAAAGTAATAAGGAAAGAATAAGATTTTTCATTTAGTTCTATATATGTTTTATGCAAATAAAGTCATTTTTTGCTGGCCTTCATTCAAATCTAATTTAATAAAGTGAAAATATATATTCCTTTTTAATTAAAAAATCGATAATCAGTTCGAACTACCATTGCCAGCCAAATCCGGTATGGAAAACGTAATCTATATCTGAGGCGCCCTCAATAGGCTGATTATCATAGTTGAAGGTTAGGCCAACCTTTATATAAAAGTCATCATCAAATGGCATTTCATACCTGGCATCAAAGTTAAAGTCAGCACGCCATCTTCCTGACTCTGTAAAACTTGGATAGGCCGTAAGTTTAGTAAGTAAGTTTAAATCACCGATATCAAATAAGTTTAATTCTGTTCCCAGGAAGCCTTCCCAACTTTTCCTGTCGGGGGTATCATCTGAATAGTCTTCATTGTTATAGTTGGCTCCACCCGAAAATGCCCAGTAGGTGCGATTGGTATGAACCACATATTTTCCAAAACCTGCTTTTCCAGTAGTTCTAAGTTGTATTTTCTGCTCTGTACTGGACAGGAAATCCAGGGAAACAATTGGATACCAGTCCCTGGGAAGGAAATACCTGTAGCTCAATCCCCCTTCCATTCTTCGAATGGCTTCAATAGAGTCTTGCCTGGAAAATAAAGTATTATAATATGCATCCAGGTTCCAGCGTTTGGCCGTATACCCTATGTTAGATCGCATAGATAACTGGCTGAAATTATTCGCTTTGGTAAGATCGAAACCAATGTCAATGGAGGCGTACAACTGACTCCAGAAGCCCTTGTCTATATCATCCAGAAACACAATATGTTCAAATTCTGTCTCAACTGTTTTGCCTTCATCAGTATGCAGGTTTACCTTTCCAGCTTCAGACATTCCCAGGTGCCCATTGTAGCGACTACCGTCACTCAGTGTAATAAGAAAATACGTTTCAGTATAAATCTCCTTTATTTTCCCCCATTCGATCTTAAAATCACTATCGCTATATGAAGTTTCAACTGCAACTACTCCACGATTCATGCCTTTTACCTCACCAATCATATGAATCCCGGACTTGAAGACTAAAGAATCCTTCTGCGCATATGTCCCGGCACCAAAAAGCAAAATAGCAATTAATAAAAACAACTTTTTCATGATTCTTTTAATAAAGGGTTTAATTTGATAGTTTATATAGAATGTTTAAAAATAATCAAGTATAATTTTATTTCCAATTTTTTTATCAATAATAAATAGCTCTTTTATTAGCAATAGGCTGATTAGAAAAAGTGAATTAACTTTCTATATATCAGGTTCTTGAAAGAAAGTGAAGATTATTTTTCGGATAATGAAAAAACCGGGGAAGCCCCGGCTTTTATTACAATATATTGAGATAAAAGTTTATTCCTCCAGGTTTGGCTCTTTTCCAAGAAAGTTTCTGAACCAGAATTGGGTGGATTCACGCATCAGATGAGTTCGCTTTGGACCGCCCCAGCCATGCCTTTTGTTGGGGTATAGCAACATACTAAAATCTTTGTCCAGGTCTTCCAGTTTATCAATAAACTGTATTGTGTTTTGCATATGAACATTGTCATCAATGGTGCCGTGTGTAATAAGCATAGTCCCTTTATACTGATCAGCAAACTCAATAGCAGATCCATTTTTGTATCCCTCAGGGTTTTGTTCCGGTGTATCCATGTATCGCTCTGTATATACATTGTCATATAGTTTCCAGTCGGTTACAGAGTAGTTAGCTATACCATGTGTAAAATAATCTGATCCCTTTGTCAGGGCAATACAAGTCATATACCCACCATAGCTTCCACCGGTTATTCCAATTTTTTCAGCATCGATAAATGATTTCTTTCTTAACCATTTCACAGCCTCAATGTAATCGTTTAATTCCCATTTTCCCAGGTTCCTATGCATGAGTTCAACTCCTTTTTTTCCATAATGTCCGGTCGACCTATGGTCTACAACAAAGGTGATGATGCCATTCTGAGCCAGATAATCTCCACTGAATGTCCACCTGAATGAATTCCTTACAGATGCTGCATTGGGTCCACCATAAATTGAGAAAATTACAGGATATTTCTTATTCTCATCAAAATCAGGAGGAAGTATCCACATTGCAGGAAGTTCGTAGCCATCTTCAGTTGATATGGTAAACATCTCAACTTTTCCCCAGTTGTATTCATCCATGGCAGGAAGTTTTGAGTCACCGAGTATCTTTATAGGCTTACCATCTGATTTAAACAGCCCCATTTTAGAGGGCATTTCATAGTTGCTATAGGTATCGTAAAAATATTTACCTCCCGGGGATACACTTACACGATGCGAACCTGATGAATTGGTTAGTTTCTTGAATTTCTTTCCATTCAGTTTAATAGAAAAAAGATGATTCTCAGTTGAAGCACCACCTGTTCCAGTGAAATAAACAGTTTTGGTTTTTTCATTGACCGCTGAAATACCCGTAACCCGCCAATCAAAATTAGTCACCTGGTTTATAAGGTTTCCTTGAAAGTCATAATGGTATAGGTTTCTCCAACCACTTTTATCACTTCTTAGCAGCATTCCTGAACCATTTTTAAAAACATATACGTCTTCAAAAAACTCTACCCAGGCTTTTTGCTTCTCGGTATAAATACTTCTAATGGTTCCATTTGTTGGATTCGAGGCAAAGAATTTAATTTCATCCTGATCACGGTTCATATATTGATATATCAGTTCTTTAGAATCATCCTTCCAGAAAGGCCAGGCCACATATCGATCTTCTTTTTCATTGGTATCCATCCAAACTGTTTTTGCTGTATTCAAATGAGCCACACCAAGCTTTACAAGTGGGTTTGGATCTCCAGGTTTTGGGTAATGGGTAATTTCCAGTGATCCGTGAACTCCATCAGCTATGAACAGAGGAAATTCAGGAACTGGATTATCATCAAAGCGTAGATAAGCAATCATACTGGCATCGGGAGACCACCAGAAAGC
>JASJGS010000180.1:0-12406 GCA_033791445.1 Bacteroidales bacterium
TACAAAACCTCAAAACAGCATTTTGTGGCAAAGAGAGTTTTTTGGTTGGCTTGATACTTACCTTAAATAAATTTTAGAAAAGAACCAAACCAGTTTGGGCGATATTTATTTTAAATTCTACTTTTAAAAATTTAGAATTTGATTGTTGTAGCAATTACCTTGATCTCCCAAATAATTAATAAGACGAATAGATAATTTTACTCAACTCATTCAAAATTTCTCGTATCGATAAAGTTAAAAATGAAACTTGAAATTATTAAAACTGAAGATGGTTCTAATACCCTATATGTAAAAGATTTGAATGAAAATTATCATTCAATAAAGGGAGCAATCCAGGAATCAATGCATGTATATATTAATGCCGGTCTAAGAAGTTTGAAAAAAGTGGATGTGAAAATTCTTGAGATCGGATTTGGAACCGGTTTAAATGCTTTATTAAGCTACATAGAAGCTCAGAAAACCAATATCAACATAGTATATCATTCAATTGAGAAATACCCAATTGACAATGAGATTATTTGGGAATTAAATTACCCGGAAATTTTGGGTTTGGAATATAATCCTATCTTTCTCAATTTTCATTCAAGCGCATGGGACACTAATCATAAAATATCTGACTTCTTTCAACTTAATAAAATTAAGACCGATATAAACAATTTTAAAATTTCAGGTAGGTATGACCTGGTATATTTTGATGCTTTTGCCCCTGACGTTCAACCAGAAATTTGGAGTGAAAGGAATTTCAAGAAAATTAAAGAGGCAATGAACAGGGGTGGGATTCTTACTACCTATAGTTCCAAGTCAACTGTCAGAAGAAAATTACAAAATGTCGGTTTTAAGGTCGAAAAATTACCGGGTCCACCCGGTAAAAGAGAAATAATTCGGGCCATTGTTCAATAAATGCATTATGTAGCAGTCAATTCGTTTAAAAAGAGAATTTCATACTGGATTTTTTGAGAATTATTTTAATTTCGCAGCACCAAAACAGATACTAATACAACTATGATGAGAAAACTAACATATCTTTTCTTCGGGTTACTTTCTGCTTTGCTTATTTCAGTTTCATGTAATAATAAAAGGGCTGTGGATGTTGGCGTACGTACTGAAATAGATTCAATAAGTTATTGTATAGGAATAGTTTATGGACAAAATTTGCACGGTGATGGATTTGATACAATAAACCCCTGGGTTATTGCCCGTGCTTTCAATGACCTGTTAGATGAAAAAGACCTCCTTATTGGAAAAGAAGACGCAAAGAAAATATTACTTGAGCATTATGCAGATGTAAAAAGGGGACAATTGCTTTCGCGATATGAAGATATAAAAATTGAAGGTGAGGAGTTCCTTGAGAAAAATGAAAAAGAAAAAAATGTATCAAGCCTACCCAGTGGATTGCAATATATAGTCTTGAAGGAGGGGAATGGCCCCAAACCAAAATCGGATGACGTAATTGGAGTATATTACCAAGGATGGCTGCTTGATGGCACCATATTTGACAAACACATGGATGGAGATCCGGTAATTTATGGAGTGAACAGAGTAATTCCTGGCTGGACTGAAGCATTACAACTTATGTCAACTGGGTCAAAGTGGAGGCTTTTTGTACCATACAATCTGGCATATGGTACAGAGTTCAATCCAAACAGTCCCATTGTGCCCTACTCAACGCTTGTTTTTGAGCTTGAGCTAATAGATATTAAACCAAGACAAGGAAGCAGTAATTAATCCTCAATTTGAATTTGTAATTTATTAATAATACATATTATGGCTTTTGAATTAAGTGGCAAGTTGATAGAAGTATTCAACATTATACAGGTAAAAGATAATTTTAAGAAACGTGAGTTTGTAGTTGAAAAAAAGGAAACAGTTGGTGGAACTGAGTTTACGGATCCTATAAAATTTCAGCTTATAAATGATCGCTGTGATATTATCGACGCCTATAATTTAAATGATCAGGTAAAAGTAAGTTTTAATATCCGTGGAAACCGATGGGAGCGAGACGGCAAAGTAAACTATTTCACAAATCTTGCGGCCTGGAAAATTGAAAAAGAAGCTTCTGAATTTAATGCCGGTATGAATGCACCCTTCCCTGATGAGAGCAATTTGCCAGCTGATACTGAGGGACCAGAAGACGATCTGCCTTTTTAGATCAATCCTTTTCAAGCAGAATATCTAAACCTAATGATGGGTTTATTATGAGAATAATGAAGCCAACCTGGGATCATTTAATACTGACTGTATAAGCTTTTTTACACACCTGTATTTTAAACTTTTTGCATACAGTTCACTTCCAATGCCAAGAATAGATACTATTTTACTATAAGAAACCTTATTAAAGAATAACCTCAATGTTTCCCGGCAATTTTTTGATTTCATTTCCGCCAGGTGTTCATTTACTATTTCAATAAGAATTTCTTTCTTCTGAATTTCATCTTCCCATTCAAGATCCTCGTTATAAAATTGAGTAAATTCTTTTAAATGAGATTCATCTCGCTTTTTCTCTTTAATCTTGCCTATCCATTGGTATTTGCATACAGAAATGAGAAAAGCCTGAAAATTTTCTCTAATTACCAATTGATTTGCTTTTTCCAGTAAAAAAAGCATTGCATCCTGAAAAATATCTGAGGCCTCATCTGAGTTCCCACTATTCGAACTAATATATGATTCTACCTTTGGATACACTTCCTGGTAAACTGAGTTTACAACTGTATTGTCTCTGGATTTAAAACCGCGGATTATTTCCTCTTTTGTAAATTTCTTCACAAGCCTTGAAATTTAGGTTAAATAAGATAGCTGCAGGGGTTATTTGCAGAGTACCGTTATGTTTTACGATAAAAGTTAGTGTTTGGTTAGACTTTTTAATTGGAAATTTACTGCCTGGAAATGGAAGTAGTTCATTTTCAAGAAGAAAAAATAAAATATTTTTGAAAAAATTTAGGGCAGCCTATATGAGTCCGGCGTCGATCATTTTCACAATCTGTTCAATGAGAATATCTTCCTGGGTTGAACTGAATTCAGCTTTAAGATCAGAAGAAAATATACGAGCTACCGTTTGCCAGAAACCTGCAAAAAGATCCCCTTTAAGTTCTTTCAACCACTGGTATGAAGTTTCTCCAGTCTCTCTGTCAACCAGTTTAATTAATATTTTACCCTGCGAGAAAGTCATATGTTTAACATCATCTTCAAACTGATCCATCATTTCCTTTTGTACTGAGCGAACATATTTTCGCTTCTCCTTCTCCGTTTCAAGGTTTACTATGTGTGCATTAACCTCATCGAGTTTAATTTTAATGTATTTAGCGTATGGATAAACTTTTTTTACGTTTTTAACCAATCGACTATATTTCCGGGCCTGTTTCTTTTTTTTAAATTTTGGTGAGGCATAAATCTCCACCTCTTCAATATTCATCTGTGGCATGGTATCTCCATCAACCGTAACAGATTGCAGAATATTTATTTCCTCCAGTTTCAATGTATCAGGAGGGTCAACAACCTGAGCACTCAAAGGCAATCCTGAAAACAAGATCAAAATCAGGATGAAAAGAAATTTATTCATCTGGTATAAAACGAATAGAATTAAAAAACATATATACCATATTATTGTAAAGTTAATGAAACGAATTTATACAAAGAATAAAATAATCCTGATTATTAATTTAAAAATGCAGGAAACAATATAATAATTGATGGTTTTTCTCCTTTAGCTTTATAACTTTGCTTATAACGATTATGAAAATTAGTCCGCAAGAAATATCTACAAGCGATAAGTTTCATCTAACCCATGTGTTATCGTACGATAATATTGCCCCATTTGTTTTTTCAAATATTAAAAAATTTAATCTAGCAACATTTGCTTTTTACTTTCTCAATATACTTTTCGTGGTCATTGGAATTATTGCGATTGTTATTTTTGTATCTTCTGATTTTTTCACTTGGAAATACACTCTGCTCAATTTAATCCTTGGATTCCTAATATATCCAATTCTGCTTATTCCAGTTCATGAATTAGTACATGCCATAATTTATAAACTGATTGGTGCCCCGAAAATAAAGTTTGGAATCGATCTTTCACAATACATATTTTATATTGCTGCTGACAATTTTGCTGTAAACTTTAAGGAGTTGCTATGGGTTGCTGTAGCTCCATTTATTTTTATTAGTGGATTAGCATTTCTTGCTTTTCAGTTGTTTCAGGGACCCTTTGCTATTAGCTTCATCCTTACCTTGATTGCACATGGAACCATGTGTATTGGAGACTTTGCTGTCCTCAGCTTTGTTATGGAAAATGATCATAAGAAGGTGATTACTTTTGACAATGTGGAAGAAAAAAAAGCCTTCTTTTACAAAACCTTAACCAATTAAGTTTCTCTGATTAATTTCAAGATCCCCACTAATCCGCTATATATCTATATTTTACATCTAAATAAATTCTGAGGATTGGCGTTCAGGTGCTGTATTTAGCAAAAGTCCGCCTCAAGTTTTATCTTTAGCGTTCACTAATTATTCAATAAGAAATTTTTATGGGTTCATTTAAAACTGTTGTAAAAGGTTTCCCTAAAGTATTTTGGGTATCAAATTTAATGGAGCTTTTTGAGCGCTGGGCGTGGTATGGTTTTTACAATGCTTTTGCTCTCTATCTGACTCTTTCAAAAGATACTGGAGCCCTGGGCTTTACCCAGGCACAAAAGGGGATGATAATGGGTACTGGAACGATGCTTTTGTATTTTCTTCCATTATTGACTGGTGCCTTAGCTGACCGGATAGGATACAAAAAAGTTTTGGTATTCTCCTTTATTGCTTATGTGGCAGGATACTTCATGATAGGAAACTTCGAGTCGTATCAAGCCGTTTTCCTTGCTTATATATTTCTGGCTTTTGCAGGTGCATTGTTCAAGCCAATCATTGCAGCTATGGTCGCCAAAACAACGAATGAAGAATCTTCCTCCATTGGTTTTGGTATTTTTTATATGATGATAAATATTGGTGGTTTCCTTGGACCATTCATTTCGGGTCTAATCTATAAAACAAGCTGGGACCTGGTATTTTATATGTCTATTGTCACCATAAGCATTAACTTCATATTGGTTTTATTCTTTTTTAAAGAACCAGGTCGGGAAAAATCAACGGAATCATTTTTGAGCAATATATGGAAAGCATTGAAGAATATTGCCTCTACACTGGCTGATTTTAAATATGTGTTGTTTCTAATAATTATGGCTGGATTTTGGACTGCTTTTAACCAGCTTTATTACTCTTTTCCAATTTTCCTTGATGATTGGGTGGATCTTGATAAATTATCAGCCACCTTTGGACTAAAACCTGGTACAATAACAGCTGTAACAGTTACCAGTATGGATGCCTTTTTTATTATTGTTCTCCAATTGTGGATTTCAACTATTGCAATGAGGTACAAGCCATTAAGGGCCATGATAACAGGAATTTTAATTTTGGCCTTTGGCCTATTCTTAATGTTTTCAAGTCAAAATAGCTGGATTGTAATATTCGGTATCCTGGTGTTTGCCATTGGAGAAATGGCAAGTTCGCCAAAATTCACCGAATACATCGGAAGAATTGCCCCAGCTGATAAGAAAGCCCTTTACATGGGCACCTCCTTTTTACCTATTGCTGCAGGTCACTGGGCTGCAGGTATACTATCTGGAGATATTTATGCAAAAATTGCTGAGAAATTTACACTATTACAAAAAGAAGTGCTTGCCAGAGGGCTGGATATACCTGAAATTTCTGAGCAATTTACCAGAAACGACTATTTTAACAGAGCTGGTGAACTCATGGGGATGAATCAAAATGAATTAACAAATATGCTATTTGAGCAATATAATCCCACTCGCATCTGGATGCTTTATTCCGGTGTGGCAGTTGGAGCAGCTCTAGCCCTAATGCTTTACGATCGTTTTGTAATTAAAGATAAATAGCCCGCTGGCTAAACAATTAAATTGGGAAGTTATGATAGTGTCTCAAATTGCTGCCATGTCACGCAATAGGGTAATAGGGAAGGATAATACACTCCCCTGGAATATGCCCGATGACCTGGCGTATTTTTTCAAGACTACTAAGGGGCATCACATAATAATGGGTCGTAGAAACTTTGAAGCAAACGGTAAAGCTCTACCTAACAGGGTAAATATTGTTATTTCCAGAAATAGAAACTATCATGCTCCAGAATGCATTGTTGTAGGAAATTTTGAGGAAGCATTAAAGTATTCTGAAAATAAAGGCCAGAAGGAAGTTTTCATTGTTGGAGGTGGTGAAATCTATAAATCAACTCTAGGCATAACTGACAGGATTTATCTAACTATTATAGATACCGAATTGGAGGGAGATGTGTTTTTTCCTGAGTTCAATTTGAATAATTGGAAAATCACTTCCCGCGAAGCCCATTCAGCAGATGAACGAAATCCTTTTAATTATACCTATTACGTTTATGATAAAATTGAAATCGCATAATTTCAGTTCTTACTAACAAATTCATAATTTCCGGATTTTACCAAATAGTGCGCCAGGTTTTCATGAAAACCTATGAATGTTATACCTTTGCTATCACCTGCAATGGTTTTACCCTCGAAGATATTTGAAACATCTTTGGCAGGTATATATACATCAGCTGTAACATTTGCTGGTATTCCAATATTAATCTTTAGTTCTGTAAGCTTATTCTCCCAATGAACACTTAGCTTTCCTCTGATTGTTTCAACTGAGGCCTTAACATAGGACAGAGATTCTGGAATATAGGGCTTAATTATCACTCGTTCACATCCTGGAAAATCTTCATTAAGATTAATTCCTGCAAGAGTTTTATAGAAAAATGCATCAATGCTGCCTGTCATAACATGATTATGAGATTGCTTGAGTGTCCAGAACTCAGACATTGTGGTATACTTTTCTACCATATCACTCCAGCTTGGGTATCCTGTTTGTGTAGCCAGCAGGTATGCTACATCAGGTCTTCCCAACATTGTTAAAGCATCAATCATGTATTTGGATCCCAGGACCCCTGTTGTAAGGTGTCCTCCATTTGTTTTAACAATATCTTCCACAAGATTGTCTAAAACATCTGAAATATGTTCCTCAGGTACCAATCCCAAAAACAGGGGAAATGCATTTGCCATCTGGCTTCCATCATTGAATTCCTTTTTTTCCAAATTAAAGAAGGATGCATTATAAGTTTCTTTAATACTTTCAGCCTTTTCTAGAAAGAATTCAATATCCTCGTCCATCCCTATTACTTTTGCAACCCTGGAAAGAATTTTTGAATTCCAAAAGTAAAATGCTGTGGGGACAGATTCAGGTTCCCCTTCAATCCAGCCTTCCACCAGGCTACCCCAGTCGCCAATCCAACCCTTTGGTATGATATTATTTGTAGCTGTAGTTTCCAAAAAACTCAAATACCTTTTCATTGCATCATAATTCTCTTCAAGAATTCTTTTGTCACCATAGTATAGGTACTGATTCCAAACCAGAATATTATAGGTACTGCTCCATTCCACACCTACATCCCAGATATATGGCCTTGGTGAGATAATAGGGATATCTCCAGTTTTGGGTTCCTGATTTTTCCTAATTCCGGTTAGCCAATTAGAATAGAATAGAGGCATATCGAAGTTAAACATGGCTTCTTCAATGGTAACCTGTACATCTCCAAACCAACCAAGGCGCTCATCCCGTTGGGGACAATCCATGGGGTAACCAATCATATTACTTTTTGTAGACCACACGGTGGCTCTGTGAATTTTATTTATTATTTCATTCCCACATTCAAAAGTACCTGTCAATTCATTATCAGAATATACAACACGTCCCTCAATACTTTCTATTTCAGGCAAAGTAGGATCTGCTGTAACTTCGACATATCTGTAACCATAAAAAGTAAACCTGGGTTCATAAATTTCAGATCCATTTCCTTTCAAAATATAAGTCGCCTCAGCTTTGGCATGCTCATTACTGGTGGTATTTATTGAACCATCCTCATAAATTTCCTCGGCAAATTGCAAACGTAGTTTTGTTCCCTTCTTTCCCTTTACCTTAATTTTGGCCCATCCTGTAAAATTTTGACCCATATCGTATACCCTTACATTGGGTTTTGGAGTATGCATTGCAATTGGTTCGAATACTTCATTTACTCTAATCGGTTGCATAACATGTGAGCGAAGTTTCCCTCCCGGAGGTTCCACAATATTTACCGGTTTCCACCTAGCGTCATCAAAGGGACTACTTGCCCAATTTGGAATCTCTTTCGAGGCATCATAGAGTTCTCCATCATAAACACAATTATAAAGAACTGGCCCATGATGAAACTTCCAGTTCTCATCTGATATAATAGTTACTTTTTCACCATCTTCATATTCGATCTCTAATTGCAGAAATGCACGTTTTGCACCAAACCACTGCATCCGGTATTCCTTCCACCATTTTTTATAAGGATTAAACCAGCCATTTCCCAGGTGAATCCCAATTGCATTATTTCCCTTATTCAATTCTTTCGTTACATCGTAGGTATCATATAAAACATCACTACTATAATTTGTTTTTGCCAGAGAAAGCACATGGTCTCCTACTTTTACACCATTAAGATAAAGCTCAAAATAACCAAGACCTACCACAAAAACTCGGGCATTTTTTATTTTCTGAGTACATGAAAACTCATTTCTTAAAAGTACTGAACGTCCATCGTGGACAACGGTGTCAGATAGATCATGCTGTTCATTAACATCCATGAAAAAGCCCTTTGGCGACCGGGGTTCATTTGTAGGCCCTGCACCAATCCACTTTGCTTCCCATTCGCTATTACTTAAAAGAGCGGTCCAGAAGCTAACAGTTTCACTTTTATGCTTTTTACCGTTTTGATCCCAAATTCGCACCTCCCAGGAGTATTTTGAGTTACTTTTTAGCTTCTTACCAGCATAGGTGATTTGATTGGTTGAAGAGGATTTATTTTGTCCAGAGTCCCATACAATTCCTGATCTGCTATCACCATCGTAAACAATAATTTGATACGCTGATTGTTCCACACCTCTTTCACTTGATAAAATAACCCAGCTAAATCTTGGATTTGGATTATCTATATTTCCAGGGCAATTCGCATACTCGCATTTCAAACTTCCAATGGTCAGTGACACGGAAGAATTTTGTGCAAAGAATGTTTGATTCAAGAAACCAACAAGCATTAGAAGGATCGCAATTTTTTTCATTTCGGGTTTTATTTGAGTCAGTGATAATTCAAGTTCAAAAATAATATATCTGAATCCATTTTCAGGATTTGTAAATTATACTATTTCATTCAATAAATTCGTTAATACATATTAAGTTTGTTAAAGATTGCAATAGAATCGAAAATTAAACAAGATTAGCTGAATTTCATTACTTTTGCGAAGTTATAATCATACAAAATATTTTGAAGCAAAATTTACTAAACCTGAAAATAGCCGTCGACTTTGATGGTACAATTGTTGAGCATAGGTACCCTGCAATTGGGAAAGAGATATTATTCTCAATAGATACCTTAAAGCTTCTGCAGGAAAAAGGCTGTCAATTAATTATGTGGACATACCGTAGTGGAAAAGAGTTAGATGAAGCTGTTGAATTTTGCAGATCGAGAGGGCTTGAATTTTACGCGGTAAATAAGAATTATCCTGAGGAGGTTTACGATGAATCAATTAGCAGGAAAGTTAATGCTGACATATTTATTGATGACAGAAACCTGGGTGGATTACCGGAATGGGGGCTAATCTGGCAAATGTTGGACCCAGATGGTTATGATATGAATGACCATAAAGCAAAAGGAGCATTTAAGAATTCGGGTTTAAATAAGTTGGTGCAGTTTTTTAAACCGAAATCAAACTAATAATGGATTTTAAAAAATTTATTATAGTTTTCCTGAGTTTTAATTTCCTGGCATTCACTTCCTGTTTAAGTCATAATACTCCAACCAATAAGGAACTCAAAAACGTCAAAAATCCTGATGAGAAAACCGTTCAAAGCAACTCCAAAGGATTATCTTTTAGTCAACCAAAAAACAATGAAGTATTCGCAATTGGTGACCTAATTGAAATTAATTTAAAAAGGCCTAGTAATAATTTCGAATTTGATTCGGTTCAACTATCCGTTGATAACTATAACATAGCCGTACAAAAGAAAAACAATCTTGAATATATCCTCTCCACTGATAAACTGAATCCAGGTAACAGAAAGCTTTCAGTCCAGATGTTTTTAACAGATGGCACAAAATCTCGTATCTCTACAAATTTCATTCTTAAATCAGACATAGCTCCAAAAAAACTGGATTACAAGGTTATAAATATTTTTCCGCACGATATAAATGCATATACACAGGGCCTTGTAATAGAGGATGGATTTTTATATGAGGGAACGGGAGAAAGAGGAAAATCCTCTTTACGAAAGCTTGAACTGGAAAAAGGAGAACTACTTTCAAGCCTGAATCTCCCTCCTGACCTATTCGGTGAAGGAATTTGCATTTTTGAAGACAAAATAATTCAATTAACCTGGACCTCTAGAATCGGCTTTGTTTATGATAAAGAGTCTTTTAAATTCTTGAATAGAATTCGCTACAACACCCAGGGCTGGGGACTTACAACAGACAATAAATCACTGATAATGAGCGATGGCAGTAATCTCATCTACTTTCTTGAACCGACTTATTTTAGTGAAACTTCGAGAATTGAGGTTTACGATAATGATGGGCCTGTTAGCAGCCTTAATGAACTGGAGTATATCAATGGATTAATATATGCAAACATTTATACAACCGACAATATCGTGATTATTGAACCTGAAACAGGAAAGGTTTTGGCCTACATAAACTTCGAAGGGCTGCTTAAGCCAGAGGATAAACATCCAGAACTGGATGTTTTAAATGGTATTGCTTATGATAAGGAAAAGGATCGTTTATTTATTACTGGCAAAAATTGGCCGAAATTATTTGAAATCAAAATTGAGAACTTTTAGATTCCATTTTTGAATTTATCAGCTTAAAGTATCAAGGTTCTGTTTTTTCAAAATAAAAATTAGCTCGATTTTATGAATTATTTTATCCGGGTTTTTATTCACTGTTAATGCTCTGCTAATCATCCAATTTAGGGAATCCCAAATCCTTCGTAAACGTAATAATATCGGACTTTTCAGGAAATCTTATCATCATTTCGATGTTAATAATCTGTTTATAAAACCAAATTAAATGTTTACAATTCCAGGACACCTTCAAAATCAGCCTATTTATATTATAGTAAATTTGTAGCTCCTTTTTTTATTAAAGCTTTATAAAACCAAATATAGACTGAATGGGAAAAACTATTGCAGTTGCCAATCAAAAAGGTGGTGTTGGAAAAACAACTACCGCTATAAATTTAGCTGCCAGTTTAGCAGCACTTGAATCGAAAATACTTATTGTTGATGCTGACCCACAGGCCAACTCAACATCAGGTATAGGCTTTGATGTTAGAAACATTAAAACCAGTATTTATGAGTGTCTGGTTGATGAAACCAACCCTGCTGACATAATTCTAAACAGCGATATAGATGGGATGGATCTTATTCCTTCCAATATAGACCTGGTGGGTGCTGAAATAGAAATGCTCAATCTTCCTGAACGCGAAACAAAGTTAAAAAATGTAATTAGCAGGGTAAGAGACCAGTATGATTTTATTATTATTGATTGCTCTCCATCATTGGGTTTACTCACAGTAAATTCACTGACTGCTGCAGATTCTGTTATAATTCCTGTGCAATGTGAATATTTTGCACTTGAAGGCTTAGGCAAATTGCTGAATACCATAAAAATAATACAAAATAGGTTAAATCCAGATTTGGAAATTGAAGGTTTTTTATTGACAATGTACGACTCAAGACTGCGTTTATCAAACCAGGTAGTTGAAGAAGTTAGAAAGCACTTCCAGGAAATGGTATTTGATACCATTATCCAGAGAAATGTTAAGCTTAGCGAAGCACCTAGTTTCGGAAAACCAGCTATTTTATATGATGCCAACTCAAGAGGTTCCATTAACTATCTTAATTTGGCACGTGAGTTGTTGCAAAAGAATGAAAAAACGAAGATCCCAATATCAGAAAAAATCATTGAATAGATACATTTTACATTCTGTGAAGTTTTGTGGTATCACTAAATTGAAAAATATTAGTTAAGATGGTTCAAAAAAACGTGTTAGGCAGAGGTTTGGGTGCCCTAATCGATGATGCTGACAGGGAAAAACTTGAAAAAGTTGCTTCCATAAATGAAATTGAGATAGATCGGATTGAAACCAACCCATACCAGCATCGTTCAAAATTCGATGATTAAAAAATAAATGAGCTTGCCTCCTCCATAAAAGAGCTGGGCATTATTCAACCCATAACGATACGATCAATTGAAAACAATCTA
>JASJGS010000181.1:0-8706 GCA_033791445.1 Bacteroidales bacterium
TGGATGTTGAGTTATAATAAAGAGGCGCACAATCTAAGGCAAAGACCCAATACAAAAGACCTGGCAATACGAATGATGCAATTTTATGATCATTATATGAAAGATAAACCTGCACCAGAATGGATGGTTAAAGGACTACCAGCTGTTGATAAAGGAAAAAAGGATGCTTATGATCTTATGGATGAATAATTAAACAAGTATCGAAATCCTATAAATATTTTTTTTGAAATGCCGCTGAATGAAGAAAAGAATATTAAACATACTCTTTTGGTCTATAATTTCAGCTGCATTTATTGGTCCTGGAACCATAACTACAGCCTCAAAAGCTGGAGCTGAATATGGGTTTGGTCTTCTTTGGGCGCTTGTTTTTTCAACTTTAGCCTGCCTTGTATTACAGGAAGCAGTAGCCAGAGTTACAATTTTCTCAGGAAAAAATCTGGGAGAGGCCATCTTTATTAGATATAAAGAAAGTGCAGTTCTACCCATAATCCTAATTCTTGTTATTGGTGCAATTGTTTTAGGATCAGCTGCATATGAAACTGGAAATATATTAGGAGCTGTAGCTGGCTTAAAGTTCTTAATTCCGTGGAACAATGCGGTTTTAGTTCTGGGAATCGCCCTTATGGCCGTTATTGCCTTAAGCCTTCCTTCTTTGCGCAGCATTGCTCATTTGATGGGTTATATTGTTGTGATTATGGGTGCTTCATTCTTTACCACTGCAATTTTACTTAAACCTGATATAGGTGCTATATTTCATGGAGCCTTTATCCCAAGCATCGCTGAAAACTCAACTGCTGGTATCCTGGTACTTGGACTAATTGGTACTACTGTAGTTCCATATAATCTGTTTCTTGGGTCGGTAATTGCGGATAAGAACCAGTCAATTAAAGAAATGAGGTTTGGACTTAGTATTGCGATTATTCTAGGTGGACTTATTTCTATGTCGGTATTAATTACTGGTTCTTTTGTTGAAGGACAATTTTCATTTGAGTCCTTGGTTAAAACATTAAGCTCAACACTCGGACAAATAGCTGTTTGGATATTTGGAATAGGAATGCTAGCAGCAGGGATTTCTTCTGCAATTACCGCACCTCTTGCTTCTGCTCTTACCGCAAAAAGTCTTTTTCAGCATAGGGATAAGGCAAAGTGGGGTGAGAAGTCACTTTATTTTAGGGCAGTCTGGGGATTTGTTTTACTTGTCGGAGTTGGTTTTGGTTTAACGAATTTAAAACCTATTCCTGCAATAATTCTCGCGCAGGCTTTAAATGGATTAATACTTCCTTTTATTAGCATCTTCCTGGTGTTAATAATTAATGATCCAAGAATAATGGGCAAGAAGAATATTAATGGAATTCTTTCAAATAGCTTATTGATGATTGTTGTGTGGATAACACTTGTGCTGGGAATATTAAACATTCTCAAAGCAATCCAATCTATCTTACCGGCAAATATCTTGTTGAGCAACTATTCACTGAGAATAAATTATGTTGTTTCATCTATAATATGGTTGAGTGTTTTAATTTATGTTATCAGAATTAGGAGGAAAGGATCAGTCTAGGATGAAAAGGGGAATGTTTAAGCTTTTTGTTGATACGGGAGGAACTTTTACCGATTGTATTGCAGTAGATAACAATGGTAAGTATACTCGTAGAAAGGTTCTTAGCAATGGAGCAATACGAGGAAGTATAAGAAACAGGATTGATAAGAAGACTTTCTTAATTGATGAAAAGTGGAACATTAATAGTGATATTCTAGAAGGTTATGGGTTTAAATTGCTTGGGATTGAACATGCCAGCATAGAAGTAAAATCGTTTGATCCTATCACTAAAATTCTATCACTAAATGAAAATATTCCAGATATCTATTCCAAAGAGAATGTTGGTTTTGAGCTAAGTTCTGGTGAAGAGGCCCCGGTTTTTGCAGCCCGCTTAATTACTCAATCACCACTAAATAATGTAATTCCACTAAGTGAAATTCGACTTGGATCCACAAAAGGAACCAATGCTCTTCTTGAACGAAAAGGGGCCAAAGTTGTATTTTTTGTGACTGAAGGTTTTCAGGATTTGCTAAGTATTAAGTATCAACAACGACCAGATATCTTTGCCCGAAATGTCCTAAAAAAACCACCTTTATACGATTTGGTAGTTGAAGTGAAGGAGAGAATTGATGCTTCTGGAAATATCCTGATACCACTGAATGTTAAGAAACTTCAGGCCAGGCTGAAAGAATTGAAAAATATTGGGGAATATGATACTGCTGCAGTGTCTCTCTTAAACTCCTATAAGAATAATGAGCATGAGCAATTGATGAAGAGATTGTTGAAGGAAGCTGGATTTCAATTCATAAGTATTTCAACAGAACTTTCAGGCCTGATTAAATATATCCCACGTTCGGAAACAGCAGTGGTGAATGCATATTTGTCTTCAATTATACACACTTACCTCTTCAATATTGCCAATAAATCCACTGGGACTAAATTCCTGGTAATGAATTCTGCTGGTGGCCTGGTACAATATGAGCAATACTGGCCAAAAGATAGTTTATTAAGTGGACCTGCCGGGGGAGTTGTTGGCGCTGCAGCCATAGGAGAAGCATCTGGTTTTCAGAAATTAATTTCTTTTGATATGGGTGGAACCAGCACTGATGTTGCCCGGTATAATGGCCAGTTTGATTATAAGTTTGAAACAGATGTGGGAGATGCGAGCATTTATAGCCCTTCCCTTGCAATAGAGACAGTTGCGGCGGGTGGTGGTTCCATTTGCTATTACGATGGATTTAAGCTTTGTGTAGGACCTGAAAGTGCTGGTGCATATCCTGGTCCTGCATGCTATGGAGCTGGCGGACCATTAACCATTACTGATATAAACCTATTGTCAGGTCGAATGGATACAAGGCAATTTGGAATACCTGTTTTTCTGGAGGCAGCTGAGCAAAAATTGGATGAATTATTAAGAGCTATTGAGGAAAGAAGTGGTGAAAAGAAAAATAGGGATAATATTTTAGCTGGATTTCTGCAAATTACTAATGAAATAATGGCTTCTGCAATTCGTATGGTTTCTGTATCGAAGGGTTATAATCCTGCTGATTATGCATTGGTAGCTTTTGGTGGGGCAGGAGGAATGCATGCAGCCTCCATCGCTGAATTATTGAATATTTCAGAGATTCTATTACCTAAAGATGCTGGCTTACTGAGTGCATTCGGAATAAGCAAAGCCTCAATTGAACGAATTGTAGAAAAGCAGATATTAACCCCACTTAATAGGGTTGTGGGTGAAATTGGTGGATATTTTCTTTCATTGGAAAACAAGGCACTAAAAATTATTCAAGACGAAGGTATAGATGAAAATAAAATACAAATAAAGCAAAGAATTGCATACCTGCGCCTGAAAGGACAGGAAGCTACAATAGATATTCCTTACGATGATCCAGATTATTTATATAGTTCTTTTAGGAAAAGGTACAAACAGTTATTTGGATATTGGACTGGGAAGGAAAAAGTTGAAGTTGAATCAATAAGGGTAATTGCGGGCACAATTCCTGAAAAATTAGCTCAGGAAACTAGTGAATTACGAATTTATACACCACAACCAGCCCACTTTACAAGGTCAAATGTAAATGGAAACTGGAAACAAATACCTGTATACTTCAGGAATGATATTTTTCCAGGAGCTGAAATTAGCGGATTTGCTTTAATCCTTGATGAGTTTAGTTCCTGGCTTGTGGAAGAAGGTTGGACTCTGAGAATTGATGCATATGGAACTGCTATAATGAAGAAAGTAAAGGTGGGAAATGATAGTGCAGGGAAGGGAAAGGAAAGTCATTATCAGGAGGTTGATCTGGAATTGTTTACAAACCGTTTCATGTCTATTGCTGATAATATGGGCTCTATGTTACAGGCTACCTCTGTGTCGGTAAATGTTAAGGAAAGACTAGATTTCTCATGTGCATTATTGAATATGAATGGAGAACTTGTTGCAAACGCCCCTCATATTCCCGTTCATCTTGGGGGCCTGGGCGCATGTGTACGTGAATTGCTAAAGGAAATTGAAATGAAGCCCGGGGATACTATAATAACAAACCACCCAAAGTATGGAGGTTCACATTTACCGGATATCACTCTTGTTACTCCAGTTTTTACCTCTGGCCAGGTTTTGATAGGATTTGTGGTAAATCGGGCTCATCATGCAGAAATTGGAGGAAAAACTCCAGCATCAATGCCCCCTGATGCCACCTCATTGGCTGAGGAGGGGGTTGTTATACTCCCGACATATCTGGTGAAAAATTATAAACCAAATTGGAATGGTTTGCGCCATATATTTACAAGTCAATCTTATCCAACACGAGCCATTGAAGAGAATATAGCCGATTTAAATGCCGCCCTGGCAGCAAATCGAACGGGTGAAAGAGATTTATTGGAACTTGTTGCCAATCATGGTTCTGATATAGTTATAAAGTATATGGATTTGCTGAAAAAATATGCTTCAGGTAAAATGAAAGAGACCTTGTTGAAAATCCCAATAGGAGTTTATAAAGCAGAAGAAAAACTGGATGATGGGACTTTGCTAAAAGTAAGTATCACTATCCACGGAGATACATGTACTATAGATTTTACAGGAACTGGAAGTGTTCATCCAGGTAATATGAATGCAACGAAAGCAATAGTAAGTAGTGTCGTTATTTATGTAATGAGGCTACTTATCGATGAAGAGCTCCCTCTAAATGATGGAATTTTAGAGCCTGTAAAAATCATTATCCCTAAAGGAATGCTAAATCCTGATTATTCTGATGATGCCGAGAAATGTCCAGCTATTGTTGGTGGAAATGTTGAATTAAGTCAACGACTTACAGATACATTACTGAAACCGTTTGAAATATTGTCGTGTAGTCAGGGAACCATGAATAATGTATTGTTTGGAAATGATGAGTTTAGCTACTATGAGACTATATGTGGAGGTTGTGGAGCAGGTGATGGCTTTGATGGAGCATCTGCAGTTCATCATCATATGACTAACACTAGAATTACCGATCCTGAAATTATGGAATACAGGTATCCCATTCGACTTGATTCTTTTAGGATTAGGGAGAACTCAGGGGGGAAGGGTAGGTTTAAGGGTGGTGATGGTATTATTCGGGAAATTACTTTCCTTGCTCCGGTCTCCCTCTCTGTATTAACACAACACAGGTCTGTTAATCCGTATGGATTAAAAGGTGGTGAGGAAGGCAAAGCAGGGAAACAATTTGTTATTACCTTTGATGGCAAGAAAATGCCACTTCGTAGTATTGATGGTTATCCCATCCAAAAAGGTGATCAATTGACTATTTATACTCCCGGTGGTGGAGGTTTTGGGAAAATTAACAACTCGTAAATTGAAAGAAAATGGAAAAATCACTCAATAGGAGAAAAAATCATTTTAGGATTGTATTTTTCGTTGCTATTGTATTACCAATTTTTACTTCTTCCTGCTCTTTGATCCAGGGTAAGAAGGATGTTCATCTGCGTATTATTGAAACCACAGATGTTCATGGTGCAATTTTTCCGTATGATTTTATCAGAAATAGGGAATCAGATCATTCTCTTTCACAAGTACATAATTATGTTAAATCCCAACGTAATGATCAGTCGCTTGATGTAATATTATTAGATAATGGTGATATACTTCAGGGGCAACCTACAGTTTATTATTCAAACTATGAAGAGGAAGGATTATCGCATATCTGTAGTGAAGTGATGAATTATATGGACTATGATGCTGCAACCATTGGAAATCATGATATTGAAGCTGGCCATGCCGTGTATGATAAACTAATTGAGGAGTTTAATTTTCCCTGGCTTGCTGCCAATGCAATAAATACTGAAACGAATGAACCTTATTTTAAACCATATCATATAATTCAAAAGAAGGGGGTGAAGGTTGCCATACTTGGATTAATTACTCCGGGTATTCCCCACTGGCTGCCAGAAAACCTATGGGACGGCATAGAGTTTGAGGATATGGTGGAGTCTGCAAAGTATTGGGTGCCAGTAATTCAGAAAAAGGAAAAACCAGATTTATTAATTGGTCTATTCCACTCCGGACATAATTTTACCTATGGAGGTAAGACAGAAGAAACCGAGAAAAATGACAATGCTTCTCTACTTGTCGCTCAACAGGTTCCAGGTTTTGACATCATTTTTATCGGTCATGATCACGATGAGTTTAACGAATTTGTAGAAGGCCCTGATGGCAAAGAGGTACTTGTTCTTGATCCCAAAAGTAGTGCCCGTTTGATTTCTGTGGCTTCGATAGATTTTCAATGGGACAAGGAGACTAAAAGATACAATAAAGAGATAAGTGGGGAATTGGTTTCTCTTTCGGATTGGCAACCGGATGAAGAATTTTTAGAAATGTTTAAATCAGATTACACCACTATAGAGAATTATGTATCCCGACCAGTAGGAATATTTACTGAACCAATTCTGGCACGAAAAGCACTCTTTGGGGATAGTCCTTATATGGATTTGATTCATCAGGTACAACTGGATGTGACAGGTGCTGATATTTCTTTTGGGGCACCTCTTTCAATGAATTCTATTATCGATTCAGGGCAGGTTTATGTAAGAGATTTGTTTCAAATATATAGATATGAAAACTTTTTATATTCAATGGAGCTCAGTGGAAAAGAAATAAAAGACTACCTCGAATATTCCTACAATTCATGGTTTAACAGGATGAATGATAGCTCAGTTAATCTATTGCGGTTTCAAACCAATGAAGAAGGTGAAATTATTAAAAATACCAGGTCTCCATATTACCGATTGTATACCAATTATTATAACTATGATTCAGCTGAAGGGATTAAGTACGTGGTTCATCTTCAGAGACCTGAGGGTAGTAGGGTGGAAATTATATCAATGGCAGATGGATCAGCTTTTAGTTTAGATTCCAAATATAAAGTAGCCATAAATTCCTACCGTGGAAATGGAGGGGGTGGCCATTTAACAAGAGGAGCAGGGATTCCAGCTGAAGACTTGAGCTCGCGGATTGTATTTTCAACAGATAAAGATCTCAGATTCTATATGATGCGTTGGATTGAAAACAAAGGTACGGTAGACCCAAAATGCAATATGAATTGGAAGGTTGTTCCTGAAAAACTGTGGGAAAAAGGCCAACAAAATGATCTTTTATTGCTTTTCCAATAGCAAGAAGTATAATCCACCTCTTTATGGAATAAAAAATTGGTATGGTTTTAGCATATCTTGAATAAGAGGATAAGTATTTAAACTTATTAAATTATTTTTGCTGTAACTAAAACCAAAATTAAATCATAAAATGAAAAAATTTACCTTAATTCTTTTTACTGTTTCAGTAGTTATACTTGTTTTTGGATCATTCGTTTCAGATAGTGACGATACAAGCAAAGCGAAAAGACCAAAGAATGTGATATTCCTGATTGGAGATGGAATGGGCATGACTCACTTATACGCTGGAATGACAGCAAATCATGGTAAGCTATCTATTGAAAGAACAACCCATATGGGGGCTTCGAAAACATATTCTGCTGATAACTATATTACTGATTCAGCTGCAAGTGGAACAGCAATGGCTAGTGGAGTAAAGACGAATAATGGAGTTGTAGGACTTGATACATCCGGGGCAGTTGTCCCCACTATTCTTGAATATGCCGAACAAAACGATTTTGCAACCGGTCTGGTTTCCACAAGTGCCATTACACATGCTACACCTGCCGCGTTTATTTACCATGTTGAAAACAGGGGAATGTATGAGGCGATAGCCGCTGATTTCCTGAAAACAGATATTGATGTATTTATAGGAGGTGGAGCAAACCATTTTATGCTAAGAAAGGATAGTATCAACCTGGTTGAACAACTTAAGGAAAATGGGTACCAGGTTTTGTTTGATATGGATCAGATTAAAAAAGTAAAACGCGGTAAACTGGCAGGTTTTGCTGCAGCGGACCATTGTCCTCCATATCTTCAAGGACGAGGAGATATGCTACCAGAAGCTACTTCAACAGCCATCCAGATCTTGAAAAAGAATAAAAATGGATTTTTTCTTATGGTAGAGGGTTCTCAAATCGATTGGGGCGGGCATGCGAATAACACTGATTATGTAGTATCCGAGGTTATCGATTTTGACAATGCTATAAAAGAAGCACTAGATTTTGCTGAAAAAGATGGTAATACACTTGTAGTAATTACCGCTGATCATGAGACGGGAGGAATGGTTCTTGTTGGAGGTGATTTTAAGGAAGGAACTGTGAAAGCAGTTTATGGGACCACAAGTCATTCCAGTGTTATGGTACCTGTCTATGCTTATGGTCCTGGAGCTGAAGAATTCTCAGGAATTTATGAAAATACCGATCTCTTTGAGAAGATTATGGAGTATTATGGTTTTAAGAAAGATAAATAATTTCCAAGTACTTTTTCAGAGAAACAATTTTATTCATTACGCAATTGTTGTGTTAAATTTCATACTTTTTTTATCTATTATAATCTCTTGTCAGGGCCCCCAGAAGGAGCAGGAACAGGTTATTATTTCTTCTGATTATAAGGAAGTAACAAATACACCTGATATTCTTATAGAGAAATTATCAAAAAAAATCAGAGAAACCTCTGGCCTTGCTGAGTTTGATAGCCTTATTTGGACCATTAATGATAGTGGAGGTGGAAATTTTATTTATGCGCTGAATAAAAATACTGGTAAG
>JASJGS010000182.1:0-3766 GCA_033791445.1 Bacteroidales bacterium
CAGCTGTTTCTCTTAAACTTCCCTTTGTGTCAATTACATTAATAATTTTTCCAGAAGGGTCAACTTCAACAATTCCATTTTTAAGCGGAGGACCAGAAACGGGAAAGATATAGTTAGCAGCGATTTTTCTCATAATAAAACCCCGGATAATTGCTTACATGAATTTATGATCCTGGTAACTTTTTAAATCGAATCGATATGTTTTCGATATCAACATGTTTTGACCAGTCCCCAGAAAGAGTATCATTGGAAAGAAGAAAGCCTTTTAGATGTGTTATTTTCGGATCACTGGCCTTCAGGGATATACTATGATACTGCCATTCATCGTTTTTTGGTATCCGGCTCTCAGGGAAGTAGATTATTTTACCCTCTTCTGTCCCATCGTCATACCAAAAATAGGCGATTACCTTTGGTTTTACTGATTCATCATCCTTATACATTTTAATTCTGGCTCGGATAAAATAGAACCCCATCCTTTCAGCTGGAATTGAAAATGGTATTTTTATCTGAGAACCATCTTCAGGAAACTTCCATTCAGGTCTTTCTTCCCAGAGGTTCTCCGGTTCATCCGGATCTTGATTTTCAAATCTTTGGCTTTTAATTTCACTATCCAATTTGCTCAGATTATTTACCACTTTTTCATATATCAACTCAAATTCTAGTGGATGATCTGAATAATATTGCAAAGTAGTTTCAAATTGTTCCAATGTCGAACCATGCTTATCAAAAATATCCTGGTAGTTACTTAATGAATCTTTTCCTGGAATTCTTCTTAGATAGGTAGGCATTGCCAGAATAGCATCTGCAAGATGAATATCTGATATCAAGAGTACCAATTCTTCAGGTTGGATAGTGTCTTTTTTCTGAATGCGTTTTTCATGTTCAGAGCATGAAACAATAAGGAAAAATAAAGCAATTAATAACCAATATTCTTTATTCATGGTTCGAAATTACAATTTTTCTAATGAATTAGATTCCGAAAAAGTGGAAATGGAAGAAAAGTTACTTCTTTTTTAGCTTGTTAAACCTGAATCCAATCATAATCTCATGTGAGCCTGAATTATAATATCTGAAGTCAGAAATGGTGATATCATATGCATATCCGAAGTAATATTTTTGCTTATGAATATAACCTATTAAAATCGCTACTGCATCCTGTGAGCGATAGGATACTCCAAGCCACACAGTCTCCTTGTAAGAAACCTTAACATTTAAATCTATCTGGATAGGAACACTTACCATGCCTTTTAATATGAGGGATGGCTCAAGTACAAAATCAGAAATGGGAAAAAGGTATCCGGCAGTAAGAAAATAATGTCTCTTTAACTTATTAAGGCCATTCTTTTCATCATAAACCTTTAAATTGTTACTGAAAAGCTGAAAAGCGGCAAAGCCTGCATACCAGTTTTCATCATAGACATAAACCCCCAGAGAGGCATCCGGAACAACCGAGGATGTTACAGCCTCCTTAAGGGCTGGATCGTTTAAATCATGAAGAGAGATCTTGGTACCATCAATAGAGTTTTGAAGGATACCCACAGAAAGCCCCATTGAAAGCCTGAGATTATTTACCAGACGAATATTATAGGCATATGTTCCATAGAGTCCGGTTCTGCTTGTTGGACCGGTTACGTCGTTGTATAAATACCCTCCGAAACCCATAGGTTTAGATGAGTGCGGACCATTGATACTCAAGCTGACTGTCTGTGGGGAGTCAATAATCCCAGCCCATTGAAATCGACTCAACGCTTTCGCCTGGTAAAAATCCCTGGTACCTGCAACAGCTGGATTTAATACAAAATCATTAAACATATATTGCGAATAGAGGGGCAACTGCTGTGAAAGCAAGGAGCTTGGAAAAGCAACAAATATTAACAATATGTATAAGAGTCGTTTCATTTTATCTAACAATTGTAACTGGTCCAGTCATAGGAGGAGTATTTCTTCCATCATTCAAATCAATTACATAATAATAAGTTGCAGTAGGTAATGTTTTACCGTTATTGGTTCCATCCCACTCAATTCCATTTCCATATCCTCTGGAGAAAAATACTTTTTGACCCCAGCGATTTACCACCTGAACAGTTATGCTTGGAAACAGATATGCATTGTCTATTTCCCAGGTGTCGTTATATCCATCACCATTTGGTGTTAATCCAGATGGAATTTTTAATTCACTGATTACTGAAATAGAAATTGAATCAGAATTTATACATCCCTCTGAGGTTGTTCCTGTAGCTTTATAAATGATGCTGTTTTCAGGAGTAGCCTGAACAGTCTGACCAACACCTGATGATAATCCTGTTGTTGGAGTCCAGGAATATGATTCAAATCCATCAGAAGCTCTAAGAGTTATTGTAGAACCTCTAAAAATAACTGTATCAGCACCAAGGCCAAGGCCTGGCACATCGTAAATCGAAATGGTAACAGCAGCATTTTCTGAACACACTCCCTCCGTTACTGTAAGAGTATAGGTAGTTGTAACGCTTGGTGAGGCGACAGGATTTGCTATGTTTGGATTACTTAAGCCTGAGGTTGGTTGCCAGCTATAGTTTGTTCCTCCTGAGCCTTGCAACATTATGGATCCACCAGGGCAGATTCCGGCATCAGATCCTGCATTTGCATTTACTGTGAACTTGCTCTCCAATACAATTTGTTGTGAAATAGTACAGAAATTGTTATCCTGAATCATAACATCATAGTTGCCAGCTGTCAGGTTATTGAAATTAGGGCTTGCCTGCCAGCTTGTACCTCCATCAATTGAATAGGTATAGCCAGGAGTACCACCAAGTGCATTTATAACAATTGCTCCGTCAGAGGTTGAACTATTACAGGTAGACTTTGTTGTATCAATGATCATGCTCAATGCAGGAGGCTCAGCAAGTATTATAGTACTTCCAGTTTGTAAACATGCATTTATATCTCTTACAACAATATTATAACTGCCTGCTACAAGGGCATTAAAAACTCCATTATTGTCGAAGAATGAAACCCCTCCATCAACTGAGAAGCTGTAAGGCGCAGTACCACCAGAAGCAACTATTACAATTCGTCCATCACTTCCACCGAAACAAAGAACATCAGAACCTGTTTCTGAATCAATAATGATCTGAGCTGGTTCAGTAATTGTTAGTGTACTTCCATTTGCCTGACAACCATTATTATCTCGAACAACTATATCATAATTTCCTGCACCCAGGCTAGCAAAATTACCTCCATTATTCTGGAAGGTAATACCACCATCTGCTGAGAAGGTATAGGGAGCGGTACCTCCAGATACAACAATGTTAATGGATCCGTCACCCATTCCATTACAACTTATATTAGTTGCTGTTTCTGAATCGATATTAATTACAAATGCTTCAGAAATAGAAACAGATGTTCCAAACTCAATACAACCATTAGAATCTTTAACTGCTATTACATAATTGCCAGGGATCAATCCCGTAAATATTCCACTATTATTTATGAAGGTATTGCCTCCATCATTAGAATATGTATAAGGAGCATTTCCTCCTGAAACAAATATTTGAATTGAACCATCGGTATACCCATTACATGTTACCTGTTCAACTTGTAGTGAATCTATTATTATTTGTGGAGGTTCAATTATAGCTATGGTATTCCCATCTGTCTGACAAACATTTTGATCACGGACTGATATTGTGTAGGTTCCAGGAGGTAAGTCAGTAAATATTCCACCATTTTCCACATATGTCATACCCCCATCTATAGAGTAGAAATAAGGAGATACTCCACCATTTGC
>JASJGS010000183.1:0-18160 GCA_033791445.1 Bacteroidales bacterium
TCGGTATAGCCACAGCAGGTAAAATCAAAGCCTGAAATGCCTGTGAAAATACCATTAAAAGGGGGGGGGGTGTATCAATGAATTGCATTCCAAAACCGAAAAGAATTCCAACCAGACCAAGAATTCGAAACATCGGAGAACGGATATTTCTTTTTTTGCCCATATAATCTGAAATAAGCCAGGGTGCAATTAAAATTATTGGGAAAATTGAGGAGATTCCAGCCCCAACAATTCCCAGAATTAAAATAAAAGCTGCCACTTTTCCGCCCAGGGGCTCAAACAGACTAATCATCTCAACTGTATTGTCTAATTTCAAACCCATTACATGCAATGTGCCAGCAGATACTGCCATAATTATAAGGCTGAGAAAAAACATCATCGATGCCGATACTGCAGAATCTCTTTTTTCTGTTTTAAGGTCATTAATCGTCCAACCTTTTTCTTTAACCACCGTGCTTCTCATTATGAATACAGCAGCGGAACAAGTAGTTCCAGCTATTGCAGCAATTAAGCGAAAAGAGCCCGGGGTTTTAGGTATACTGGGAACCAATCCATTTACAATAGATGAAATATTTGGCTTAAGCATAATAAAAACCACAATGAAGGATAAGCCCATTATTATTACGAGGAAAATTAAAAACTTCTCAAAAGTCTGGTACTTACCGATCCAAAATAGGATGTATAAAAGTATAACAAGTACAATTGTAATGGATAAGGTACTGAACCCCGAACCACCAAATACAATTTTAGATCCTTCCTGTAAAAGATCGGTTACAATTCCGAAAATTCCAATCAAGGCAAGTATTTCTCCTATTATCAATGCAATTAAGATATACAAGGCCAGTATCTTGCCATAGTAAAATTGATTTTTTATAGTAGATAAAGCTGTATGTCCAGATACCAGGGTTGTTTGGCCATATGCCACCATTAAGATATAGGTAAATATGCAGGATAGGACAAGGGTCCAGGTAAGTGTCATTCCATGTTCAGCACCCACCTTTGCCATGGTAGTAACACTGCCAGTGCCAATATTATAACCTATAAGAAACAAACCCGGGCCAATGGTTGAAATCCCAATTATGAGTTTATTAAGACGTTTTTTATCTTTCATGAAATTCATTTAATATCTAATAACTACTGCATTATTTGATAAGATCCTCAAGAGAGATTTTTTGAAAAATTAAATCTGACTGACTGCCCTCATACAATATACCAATCGTTTTTTCATCAATGGAAGCCAGGCAGGAATATCCCCTGCTATTCCCTTCATCCAGTAGCATCCAATTTTTTTCTGGCCAGGTAATGCCATTATCAAAGCTAATTTTTATTGTTGTTTTTCGTCTTGGACCCTCCTGTATATTTGGATTTGAAAATATCAATACTGATTTTAAATCACCATTTTCTAAATATGTATGTTTTAGAAGTGATGCCATACAAACAGACTCTTGCAGAGCACCTTGAGAGCTTGGATGCTCCTGCCATGTTTCCCCAAGATCTATTGTTGTAGTAATTGCCCTGCCATTTTTTGGACCTTTAATAGTTCTATTTCTATTATTTCGCATATTGAGCAATAGCAATTCATTATCTAGTTGAATAACAGCGGATTCTGTAGTGTTTGTATAAGCAGGGTTACTGGTTTTCCATGTAATGCCTCCATCTTTACTATAAGTAATATTTGAAAATGGAATTCCATTTTTGTCCCTTCCCTGGGTTGGAAAAACCAGGGTTCCATCTGTCATGGTAATCCCATTGCCAGGAGCTGGAGCCCACAACCACCATTCTTCTTGTTTGCACATACTTGTTAAGTTAATAGGCTCTTCCCATGTTTTACCATCATTGGTACTTTTAACTACTAAAAATTGAGAAGTTTCTTTTACATCAAATCCTGGTTGAGAACCTTTGTTTCTCCACTGGTGATTCCAATCTTCGCTTTGTTCATTTAGATTTTCTAGCCATTTTCCGTCTGGGTTTAAAACACCATACATCCATAAGCCGGCGATAAAAATATTTTCACTATTCTTATCCACCAGTATACAAGCATCGCTAACACCATTAAACTTTTGTGGTAATCCACCCCACTCTCCCATGTCCATAGCTATATACATAGGACTCCAGGTATTTCCCCCATCTGTACTACGATTAATTCCAATATCAATATCGCCTTGCAGGTCCCGACTACTATCGTGTCGGGCATCATAAATAGCCAATAAACTACCACTATTTGTGGTAACCAATCCGGGTATGCGAAAAGTATGAACATTATCATCAAGATGATTCCTTAAGGCTATTCCCAGGCGTATTTTTTTTGGATCATTCAATGGATGAATTTTTGCTTCTCCATTATTTGTAATAACTTTTTCACATTTAGCACAGATTAAATTAAGTATGTCAGCATCCTCCTTTAAAGTATATGAAAGCCAGAAATAGTTTTCGCGCTTACTTAAAGTAATATAGCCATCTAATATTATTTTTTGGGAAATATTGTCTGACTCAGCAAACAATAACATTTTTTCATTTAATTGGGTAGAGTCCTGACCACAATAATAAAGTGAAACTCTTTCAATGTCTTTAAGGCAAGAGGTCCCCTCTGTATTGATAATTACACTGTGAACATTTGTTTCAGTTAGTGTATCATACAGCGATATTTTTAATAATAATACTTTATTTGTAGAATTAAATTTTAACACAGGAAAAGAAAATTGGTACTGTGTTAACTGTGTATTTGTATCCTTTTTTTGACAAGAAATAAAGAAGAAAGCACAAAAAAGAAATAGTAAGTTATATTTTCGCATTTAGCACATCGTTTTATAAAACAGCTTAATTTTATTTTTCCAGTATATTTTTAAGATTATAAATTTTCTGCTCCCGGGCTAAAGAATAAGTTTTATCTATTGAATTGCAATGCTCATATAAGTATAAAGCTTTATTTAAATATACATTTTTTGTATCAGGGTCTGTCTTCATTGCTAAAACAGTAATAATATCTGCAAGGAACTGAATATTAGCAACATTAAAACCCTTATAATTAGATATATACTGTTCCGATTCCTCATTTTCTAGCATTAGAAAATCATCTATATCAAATCCAGTTTCACTGATCATCTTGTTTTTGATTTCTTCAAATTGGAAATCAACGGGAAGTGAATTATTCATTTCAGCCCCGACTATTTTTTTACGGATCATATTTAACATTTGCCCAATTTTTTCAATTTCTCTAAGTATGTAATCTTTTTGTTCCATAATAATCTGGGTATTTATAAACAGGCAAAAAAATGGTCTTGTAAGGCAGTATTAAAAATACTATAATCTATTTAATTACTAATCGTTAAATAAATAGTATTATTCATTTTTGAGCATATATATAAATTCTAAGTTTATTTTTAAGACCATTTTAACTCCAACCAATAATTAAAGTTGAAATTGTAGAGAATACGAAGCCGTTTTTAAAAGTTATATTCTATTATTCATTAGATAATTAATTACATTTATACCATATTTTTATTAAACTATTCTAAACTAAAAAACATGAAAAAATTACTTATTGTGTTACTTGTTATGGGTATTTCAACCCAGGTATTTGGCAAATTGAAAGAGAAAGATGTTCTTGGGAAGTGGAAATATTCTGTTGAAACTGATCAGGGCCAAATGACTGGGACATTCAATATTATTAAAGAAGAGGGAAAACTATCAGGAGAGGTTATCACCGATGATGGCTATAACCTGCCATTTACCAAGATTGAAATTAAAGAAGAAAAAACACTTTATCTTGAAGTGACTACTGAAAATGATGTAATTACAATTTCAGTTGAGGTGGAGGGTGAAGCATTTACAGGTACAGCTTCATCCTATATGGGTGATGCACCCATTACTGGAGAAAAACAGAAGGAATAAAACATTTAAGTTTATTTAAGAATCCAATTAAAATAAGTGTCTGCGTGGACACTTATTTTTCCTAATAGCAAAACTGTTTTAAGAATAGATTCTTATTACTTCTCCGGTTACCCTTCCTTCTACGCTTCTTATGTAAGCTCTAACTACCCGTTTCATTGGGATTGGAGAATGCCCCGGGAAGTAATCTTTATACTTTTCAGCAGAATCTTCAACCAGTCCGGGAGCAACAACATTTACTCTTACACCTGATTCAATTTCTAACACAACTGCTTTAACAAAGCTATGGATAGCTCCATTTACAATCGCTGCACTCGTTGTCATAACTACAGGATCATCAGCCAGAATACCAGTTGTTAATGTAATTGAGCCACCAGCATTTATATAGTCTTGGCCTATTCTGACCAGGTTTACCTGACCCATCAATTTACTCTTTAATCCTATTTCAAAATCCTCCTCTGTCATTTCATTAAATGGAGCCCATTTGGCTATGCCGGCAATACAAATAATTGCATCTAAAGAACCGGTTTTCTGAAGTAAATTTGTTATCGATCCACTATCAGAAATATCAACATTTAATTCTCCACTTGTTCTACCTGCAACAATGACCTCATGATTCTGAGAGAAGTGCTCAGTGACTTTCTTGCCAATCGTTCCATTTCCGCCAATTATTAGTATTTTCATAGTATAAAATATGTTTCTGTTTCATTTCTAACTTCAGAAAAGATTTACCATTTTTGCAGCCTAGAGCTTAATGAGCATATAGATACTGGAAAGATTAAAACCATTGGTTTTCACTTCCTGGGCCTGAATACTACTAGAATTTATTACAGGATTTGTATGATTAAAATGGATGAAATGAATTTTCTTTTTCTCTTCAGAACTCAAATCATTAAATTTATTCATACTTTCACTAATAAAAGGATGTAGAATCTCTGAAATATCCCTGTTATTCACCTCTACACCATCATAAAATGTTCCATCAATAAATGCATAATTTACTTTATTAATTTCCTCAATAATGTTGGATTCCCACTGTTCCCATTTATCAATATCAGGAATAAATAGTACTTTTTTATTGGGTCCTGTAATTGTAAAGCCAACAGTTTCAGAGTATTCATCTCTATGGGGAACCAAAAATGGAGTAACAGATAAATTTGTGGTTAATTGTATTTCTTGCTGATTATTCATTTCCTTAATGGAAATATTATTTCTTGAAACAAGCTGACTCCAGGGGCCATTTTGTTCTAAAAAAGATTTCATTTCAGGCATGGTATAAACAGGAATATTGTTAGCATTCATAGCTTCCTTACCGAGATACATTAATCCAGTATAATGCCCAATATGAGCATGTGTTAATAAAATACCATCGGGAGTTTCCTTTTCTGCAAAAGATGAAATATTTTTTAGAACTTTTATTTGTTCAGTAAAATCGGGAGTTGCATCAATTATGTAATTTTTTTGATTCTCGGGATCAATTAATCCCAATGATACAACCTTCCTGTTTTTATCAGGATTTAAAAATAAGTCACGACAACAATCTTTGGTACAGGCAATATGTGGTGAACCCGCATACTGGATTGTTCCCAGAATTATTAAAGATGTTTCGTTTACTTGTATTGATGAAACCGGATCTGCTACTGGATCAACCTGTTTACCGGAAGGCTCTTTGCATGAACAAACCAGCATCAAAAGGAAAAAAACTTGAAATAGTTTCATGTTATATGATTCTTTTTACCGAAC
The DNA here is from genome assembly GCA_033791445.1 of Bacteroidales bacterium. Taxonomy (GTDB): domain Bacteria; phylum Bacteroidota; class Bacteroidia; order Bacteroidales; family VadinHA17; genus JANTGF01. The sequence continues at coordinate 5,632 of JASJGS010000183.1, forward strand.
AATCCTTGGAGAATAATTCCCATGTCTTTTCAGACGTATTATTTTACCACTTTCATCACGTTCAAAGATAAGCTGCTCACCAAGTTCTCCATCATCTCTAATTCTCTGAAAAGAATCTTTTTCAATATGCTTATAAAAAGTCATTGATTCTGCTGGAGAGTTTGTAGGTAAATTCAAAGTAACTAATTTACTCTGCCAGGGAGAAACGTAAACTTCGCTCCACCAGGGTTGTTCACTATAAAATCCAGCATACTCCTGTAGATCTTTTTTAGATGTTGTTTTTAATGTGTCAGTTTTATAAGAAGCCTTTACTTTAGCCATTATCCCAGATATTCCCTGAACATATTTTTGAGGATTTGTTCCACTGGCATTTATCATAACTACGTATGCACTTTTACTTTTAGGATAAATATTTATAATAGACCTATACCCGGGGCAACTTCCTCCATGGCCGACCAGTGTTTTCCCATCACTATCTTTTCTGACAGAAAATCCTAAACCCCAAGTTATTTTCCAATCCGGATCCATCCAATGGACTCTCTGCATATTCTTTAGTGTAGATGGTTTTAAGATTTCAGTAATAGTCGAATCGAGGAGACGAAATTGCCAGGAGGCAAATTTCCCCAAATCTTCAACATTTGAAGAAAACCCAGCTGCCGGTTTGATCCCATTTGCCTGGAAAAAATTAACTTTCACTCGTTCACTTTTACGATTTAAAGAACTGTATCCAATAGCTAACTGGTCTCCATACAATGACTCCGGCAATACGGTCCTGGTATTTGTTAAACCCAATGGCTCAAGAATATTCTGTGTGATATAATCATCATATGATTGGCCTGATACTTCTTTAATAATTTCACCCAATAAGGTAAGGCCAAGATTGCTGTACTGAAAATAGGTTGAAGCCGGATACAGGGTATTTTGTTCACCCAATTTTGACATGACCTGCTCATTTGTAGGAAAAGGAAAATCAGGGCCTGTCCAGTAGGGATAGGCTGCCTCGCGAGGGAGGCCGGAAGAATGTGTTAATAAAGACCTTACTGTAATAGGACCACTATCAGGGTATTTTTGCTCAAGATTATACCAGGGTAATAAGTCGCTAGCAGAGTCATCTAACCGTAGTTTGCCCTCATCGTATAACTTCATGATAGCCACAGAGGTGAACAATTTCGATATGGAGCAAATACTAAACAGGGTTGAAGGTTCCGCTTTAACTTCATTTTCAATGCCTGCCATTCCAAATCCTCCCTTCCATAGAACTTTCTGATCCTTCACAACAATTGCCGTAATACCAGGTAACTGCTCAAAATCTTTTTGTGCTTCTAACCACACCTCAATGAGCTTAAAAGCCTCTGCATAATTGGTTTTTTCATTTTGTGAAAATGCACCATTAATCACCAGAGAAAATATAAAAATGAGATATAACTTATACATGACTTGCCTCCTTTTACGAATGAGAGTTACTATTATTTATGTACAGAAATAGTCTTTCTATTATTGCTTTGCAGGTGTTGAGAATGGTGGTGGAATAACTTTTATTTCACCCTGCTTTTCAAGTAGTAATAATGCTTCCTTAACGGCACGTTCAAGCTGCGGGTCAATTCCCTTTGAAAGAGATTTAGCATCCTGACGGACCTCAATGTCTGGAGGAACACCTTCATTTTCAGCAACCCACTTATTGTTTATGGGATCAAAAACAGCATTGTCTGGTGCAGTCAAGGCACCCCCATCAACTAAGCTATAATGTACAGAAGATTTGACCAGTCCACCCCATGTTCTACTCCCAATAAGTGGACCAACTTTTTGCTGCCTGAAAACCCATGGGAAAAAGTCCCCACCTGAACCAGCCAGCTCATTTATGAGCAATACTTTTGGACCAAGAATTCCTGCAGGTAGGCGCATTGGCCTGCCATTAGGGACTTCATTGGTAAGTGCAGCGCGTAAACTTCTTGTCATCAGGTCAACCATATAATCATCCAATAATCCGCCTCCGTTGAACCTTTCATCAATTACAGCCCCCTGCTTATCCTGCTGTGCAAAGAAATATCTGTTGAAGGATACAAACCCGGGTCCGCCGGTGTTGGGTACCCATACGTAACCCAATTTTCCATTTGATAATTTGTCAACCATACGCCGATTATCTTCTACCCAGGCCCTTTGCCTCAACGAGTTTTCACTTCTAATAGGTTTTACAATTTCCTTCCATGCACCATCAAACTCTGGTTTTTCATTTATGTGCAGTACAGTTTGACGTCCAGCTGTTCCATCTAAAAAGAGAAATGGATTATCAGTATCGCTTAGTTCCTTACCATTAATTCCTACAATGAAATATCCTTCCTTAATTTTTAACCCTGGTTGGTCAAGAGGACTCGTTAATTCAGGATTCCAGCTTTCAGTGGTATAAATCCGACTAATTTTCCAGCGCTTATTATCAATTATAAGGTCTGCACCGAGAAGGCCTACACTAGACTTATCAACTTTTGGAAAATCTCCCCCAAACACAAAACTATGACCTACAGAGAGCTCACCATTTACCTGGTCCAGGATATATGATAGATCAGTACGATGTTTAACATAAGGAATTAAGGGTGAATATCGATCATAGACTTTCATCCAGTCACGACCATGCATATCTGGGTCATAAAAGTAATCACGCTCATAACGCCATGCCTCTTTAAAAATTTGTTGCCACTCACTTATTCTATTGAGCTTCATTTGAAGACTAAGCTTTAGTGATTTGCCATCTTTACCATTTGGCTTTGAGGTTGCCATTACTTTCCAGGCTCCATTTATTCTGGCAAGCATTTGTTTGCTATCTGCTGAAACAGAAACCTGACTTGCGCCATTAATAAACTCTTTGGCTTCTCTCTTTTCAAGAGTGAATTTTTGAATTGTTAAACTCCTGCTATTTTCCTTAAGTTCGCCAATAAATACTGATCCTGCCGGACCAGCTATAGTAAAGCGATAATTTCGTTTAGGTATAGGAAGTGCTATCGTTCTCCGTTCAATTCCATCAAAATCAATCTGAACATCTAAAGAATCTTTATTATCAGATTCTTTTAAGTCTTTATCATCATTTTTACCCTTTGTTCTTTTATCCTTTACATTTTTATCCTCCACTTCTGACTTTTTCTTTTCCAGGGGTTCTTCATCACTTCTGAGGACGAAAGGAGATTTTTCATCTTTTTTTAAATTAATAATATAGGCGGCATAAACCGGGTCTGCTGTCATTGAGGTGGTATTGGCCCAACCTGAACTCAGAGCCTTATCGGTGCTGGCTAAAAAATATAAATGTTTCTTATCCATATCCCAGGCAGGCGAGAAAGCATCAGCAAATGCATTTGTAAGAGCACTAATTTTGCTGTCTTTCTGTGACCATAACATGATACGCCTGAAGTTATTCGTTCCTGATTTTGAATAAGCTAACCATTTTGAATCTGGTGACCAGGTAAGACCAAGAGAACCGCGCTCTAAATTATTTCCTCCTGCATCGGCAGTTTTAATTTTACCAGATTCTATCTCTACAATTCTAATTCTTACATCATCATCAACAAATGCAATATATTTTCCATCTGGCGACCATGTTGGTTCCCATGCCATTTTTGATTCCCCAATTGAAATACTTTTAGCGTCAGATAAACCATCCTGAGTAGCAATCATTAAGGAATAAGCTTTACCACCTGTATCAGAAAACCAGGCCACATGATTTCCTTTTGGAGACCATATAGGAGCCCGATCTGCAGTGCCAGAACTTTGGGTAATGTTCCGAGCATCCCCATGTTCGACCGGAATAGTAAAAATTTCACCCCGGGACTCCATAATTGCTCTTTTTCCAGAAGGTGAAAGGGATGCATTTCTTGCACTATTGCTAACATCTTCCCATTTTGTTTCAGCCCAGGGAAAATCACCCGAGACATCTATATTTAGCTGATTGCTTTTCTCGGTAGAAGGGTCAATCATATGTAAAAAACCATCTTGTTCGAAAGCCAGCTTGCTCCCATTTCCAGAAAGCCATTTTACATCTGTCCCAACAAATTTGGTAATTTGTTTTAAGTCCCCTGTTTTAGGTGAATATGACCAAATATTCATAGTCCAATCTCTGTCGGAAAGAAAATAAATAAGATCGCCCATCCATAAAGGTTGGATATCAGTAGTTCTTTCATTTGGCAACAATGTTTCACTTAAATCCTTTAGGCTTAAGAGTATCAAAGGAGTATTTTGTCCACCTCGATAAGCTCGCCATTCTACATCCCAGCGCCGGACTCTATCAATAATAATTTGTTTACCATCAGGGGCAAATGAACCATTGGTTCCCCACTGAGAAGTTAGCAATGTAGCAGGCCCACCATTAAGTGAAACGGTCCATAAGCGATCAAATGAAGTTGGGGCTGTATTTCTAGTTGATGAAAAAAGGACCTGTGTCCCATCAGGTGTCCACCCACGGGCCTGACATGAGCTAGGATGCCATGTAAGCCTTGTAGGATCTCCACCATTAATAGATACAATGTAAACAGCATTTGATCCTGAACGATTGGATGTAAATGCAATCATTTTTCCATCCGGAGAAAAGTGAGGATCACTTTCAACTGCGCCTGTACTTGTGATTCGGCTTGTTTTCTGACTTGTGAAGTTCGAAACCCAAATATCACCCCCATATACAAATGCGACATGTGTAGAACTTACGGAAGGCTGTCGAAGTAACCGAGTGCCTTGGGCATAACCCGAGCTTAGTATCGAAGAAACCAAAACCGTAAGGAAAAATAATTTTTTCATGATAGAAATTTGTGTTTGATATAATTGAAAAATTTAATTTGATTATTTTATAGTTGGTGCCCAATGGGCCATCATGATAATTGAGCCTGCAGTACCATCCATGGTTGGTTCATTGGTAGAATAATCCCCAATATCATCGTGATATACTACATAATTGTTTTGAAATTCAGCAAACTCATCCGGGTTGAAAAGCGTCAATCCTTTTAAGGAGTTATAAATACTTGAAAAGACGGGACCATCCACCAAACCTCCAGGTATTTCCACTTTTTGCAAAGCCCAAATACTGGTATGAACATCCACAGGATACTCTCCATTAGCAGGAATACCTGTAAACATGGAAGTCCCCCAGGGATTCCGTCCAAAAAGCCAATCCCGTTGTTCTATTAAATAGTTATGATACTGTTTATCATTGGTCATTTTTTCATATAAAATGATCTGAGTTATCAGGCTGGTTAGCAAGTTGTTAGAGCACCAAATAAAGGGAATTCCAATGCCATATGGATTTTGTTTAGCCTTTTCTAAGGTATAATTTATCCCATTTCTGTAATAAGCAGCCAGGGTATCCTGGAAGTCTTTATCTACCAGGTCATATAAAACATAATGCCCCAGGTTAATGAATGGATAATACTGGTAATGCGCAGCAGAATCCAGGTTCATCCAGGACACAGTATTTGCCATTCGTGCATAATTCTTGGCATCTTCTAGATAGGTTTTTTCACCGGTTGACTTATAAAGTTCAGCAGCCCCCAATTCCATATCATCAGCCCAGGTTTCTTCAGTATACCTGTAAGGTGCTCCATATGAATTGCCTTGTTGGAAACCCTCTTTTTCTTTACCCATCTTATATAGGGATTGGGATGCATCAAGACATTTTATTGAAAAACCGGGGTCATTTAAATCGTACTTCCAGATGCGGGAAGCCATAGCCATGGCAGCTGCGGATCGACCAGCCAAATTAGCTATACCCGTAGCTTCACTTTTAAACTCTTTAAGCCCCTGTGGTTCTCCTGTTGCGAAATAAGCTACACGATAACTATTCGGTCCCCAGCTATAATCTGATGGATCATTGTTGGGCATTTTCCATCCAATATGGTCTCGATCATCAGCCACCTGATGAAAAAGCTGTGAGGGTGTTGGGTGAAGTTTATGGATCCAGTCAAGACCCCATTTTGCCTCATCTAAGACATCGGGAATATTGTTTGAAAAAGCTTGCCCCAGATCATTTACCTCATCGTAAAATTTATTGGGATATAGTTCAAAGGCCAATAACATATGTACAGTAGCATAACTAGCAGTAATTAAATACTTAAGCTGATCACCTGCATCATGCCAACCTCCGCTAACATCAACAAAAGTCGAATCTGGCATTGGCCCGAACATGGTTTTTCCATCCTTTTTATGACAAACTATATCCAGAAAGGGATTGTATCCACACCTTTGTTGACGCATAAAACCCAACAAATTCTCTGTTTGATGTTGGTATGATTTACTGGAAATATTAAAGGAAGAAGACTTACATTTTGTTTTTCTACCCTGTATAAAATAACTTCCCTGAATGTTTATTTCTGAAAAATCTATTTCGTAGTAATATTCAAATGTTCCCCAGCCTTTTGACTTTGATGAACTGGGTTTTAAGGTGGCTACAATTGAATTATCGCTATTCGAAACCAGCAGAAATTTTTCTCTTATAGGTTTATGTGAAAAGACAATGGCAACTTTATTTTCACCTGGTAAATAACCTACCTGATTTATTCTTACATAGGTTTCCTTAGGATTTACAGGAGAATCCAAGCTCCCGGTTTGTATAAGAATCAATAATAAATTGAGGATAAGAACTAACATAGTAGAAGATTAAGATGTTTTAAAGCAATAATTTTAATTAAAAAAGTCAATTAATTTACCAAATTTGTAACCCATTGATTCCAAATCTTTGATTAATTTGTTCAGGTGGTTGTAGAACTTATCTTCTCGTTCAGGCGCTGTACCGACATGGATTAATAAAATAAAACCATTTAATCCACTTGAGGATAAATGCTCGTAATCTAAAATGCTGTTATAAATAGATTCACTACTAATATATCTTTCTCCCATATCAGGAGTTGTATAATCAGCATTTGATCGGGTACCTGGAGTGTAATTTACAAGAACCAAACCCTGCCCGGCTGCCCAGGTACTAATTTGCTGGTTATACCATTCATAGGGAGGCATGAATAGGAAAGCATTTCTTTTATAAATACCCAAATCTGCCATTGCTTTGAAATTATTTGCAAGATCGCTGGTAAAGTCCTCTTTGCTAACTAAAAGGGAATCCCTATTTTCCCAGGAGGCATACAGCAAATGTTTATCAGAATGGGGTCCAAGATAGTGACCACTTTTTCTAAGGCCTTTAATGAATTTCTTATTATCAGGATTTCGATAAAAATCTCCGGTAAAAAAGAAGTGACCATATACCTTATTTTTATTTAATGTGCGGCTAATAGACTTTCCACCATCGTTATAATCGCCTCCTGTGAAAGCAAGATAGATCGTCTTTTCAGTTGTATCTGCCCGTTCAAGTCCTCCATATCGCCAAATAGCATGATTTAAGGGTTTTGATCTGCCGGAATCTTGTGCTGAAGTTACCAGGCCAGCCAGGCAAATGAGAATACAGTTTATTATTTTAAAATATGGATTCATGTTTTAAACTCCGGCTACGCGTCTTTTGTATTCGGCCAGGGCTTCATCCAGTCGTTCATGCGCAGTAGTATCTCCAGGAACATTATGGGATGGATGTATATATAGTTTTACATTCCTATCAGCAAGAATTTCAGCCACAGTTGTAATGGTCATCCAAACAATACTCACATAAGCATGAGTAGACAAAGGTCCGATTTTATCCTGATGATTTTTAAGGTCTACGCTGGCATCCTGAAGAGGTACACATGAATCAACTACAATGTCAGCAATTTCAAAAATGTTTTTTCCGCAGGAATGCCTCGACTTCTTTCCTTCTGATTCTTTAGCAGACCCAAAAACTACCACAGTCATACCGAGCTCTTTTGATCTTAGGGCAACATCAATGTTCACATTGTTAATACCAGTATGTGAGAATAGCCACATGGTATCCCGTTTATCAAAGTTATATCCTTTCATTATTTGATTTCCATACCCTTCAACCCGCTCCAGGAAAATGAACTGATGCACTCCCATATCACCAACAATATGGGTGAAAAAAGATAGAGGTAATTCAATAATTGGGTGGAAACCAACAAAGCCTCCTATACGGGGATACATTTCTTCAACAGGCAATGTAGAATGCCCGCAACCAAATGTGTGCACCCACCTGCCCGCTTCAATAGAATCTGCCATTACCATGGCAGCTTTGGTAATATTTTCTAATTGAGTTTCCTCAATTTTATCCATAATGTCTCTGGCATTTTTTAGCCATTTTTTAGCCAACATAAATCAAAAAATTTAGGTTATAAATATCATTTATTCTTAACTGCAATCTTGGGAAGCATGAATATACCAATCAAAAGAAGAAAACAAGCACAGAATAATAAGACTATTGGATAAGTATTTAATCCAAATTTCTCAGCTATTATTCCCATGAAATAATTCATAAGGGTATTGCCAATAAGTGCAATAAAAAAAACAAAACTAAAGGCTGTGCCCCGAAGGTTGGTATACATATCACCAACATACCCTAAAATTACTGGAAAACCAGCTGCTGTACCCATCCCTAGCAAAATAAATGATGCTATAAATAAAAACCAACTATGTGATAAAAATAAAAGAAATACACCAGTAAAAATAATGCCAAGAGAATAAAATAATACAGCCAGGGGTCTAATTCGTCTAAGAATAGATGTCAATATTAATCTGGAAACTGTAAGACTTAAGATATATACACTTAAAGCTAAAAGTGCATCAGAAGAATTAATTCCATTTTCTTTCTGAAGAAAAGTTGTGGACCAATTGCTTATAATGCCTTCAAGTGCACTTTCAAAAAACAGAAACAATCCTAGCACTACCAGATATTTATCTTTGATCATAGCCATTCCATCACTAAGGGTAACCCCCTGCTTTTGCTTTGCTGCTGGATATGAAATAATTGCAAAATAGAAAAGAGGAATAAGTAGAATAAAACCTGTATATTTCAATATTCTTTCAAAGGGCCAGGCAGTAGATAAAACAGCTATTAATAAAGGTATACCAAGGGCTCCGATACCATAAAATACACCTAATAAACTAAGGTTAGAACTTCGTTTATCGGGTCTTTTTTCACTGATATCAGCTACCAGGGCATTGGTCCCGCCATTTAAAGCACCTCCTCCAAAACCAATAAGAAAAAATGAAATTTGCAGGGTAAACAAACCCGTGGAAAAAGCAGCCCCCTCAAATCCTAAAATAATAAGAATGGTAAATATAATCAGAAGATTTCTGTAACTATGTCGATCTACAATAGGCCCAAATATAAGTGAGCCAAGCAGTATCCCTGTAGGAAGAATGGACGCTAATGATCCAGCCTGAATCTTATCTAAACCAAACTTTTCAATTATTGAGGGTAGGGTGGAGCCCAGGCTAATTATTGCAATGCCAAATAATACCATTCCCAGGCATGCTGCGATAAAAACCAATCGGAAACTATATTTCTCAGACATATTTATGATTCTTCACCAAATAAGATGGATCAAAGACCTTTCATTATTAGAAATTCTCTTAAGCATCCTTTTTGGGGATGTCAATTTCTGAGTTCAAGGAAAGAAAGCCAGCTCCGTAAAGCCCTGCATCGTTCCCCAGCTTTGATGCTTCAAATTTAACCAGGTCAATACTGATTGGTTGTGCCCATTTTTTAGCTTCCAGATAAATTTGATCCAGAAATTGTACAGCTGGCCCGAAAACTCCTCCTCCAAAGATAATTTTTTCCGGGTTGAAAAGACTAACCAGATTTGCACTTGCCTTTCCCCAGAATTCAATAGATTGCTTAATTACTTTTTTAGCGATAGGATTTCCATTCAGGTAGTCCTTAAAAACATCTCTAGTAGTTATAAATTCTTCCGGTTGTTGATCAGCATCTTTAATAAAAGATTTCTCCTTGTCATGAAAATTTTTGGCTATTCTTGTCAAACCTTCTCCCGAAGCATGATATTCAAAGCATCCGTATTTACTGTAATCTGGCAGGTAAGGATGTGTTAAAGCCATCCATCCAATAGCTCCAGCTATATCGCTAGAGCCACGTAAAACCTTTCCATTAATCAAAATACCAGCACCTATACCAGTACCTACTGCAAGATAAATGGCATCCCGGCAACCAATTGCTGAACCTTTCCAGCTTTCACCCAGAATGTAACAAGCCCGATCACTATCAATTTTTATCCTGATACCTGAAGGGTTAAACTTTTTAGCAAGTTCTTCATACAAAGGATAGTTATTCCATCCTGGGATATTGGGAGCCCACACTATACCTGTTTTCGAGTAATAGATCCCAGGGACTGCTATACCAATAGACTTTATTTTTTGATTGTTTTTAGAAGCCCGATTCAAAAAATTCTGAATCAATTTTAAGATTTCCTCTCCCACCTCTTTTCCTGACCTGTTTTCAAGATAACTTACCGCCTTTGGTGAAGCCATATCATTTTCATTAAATAAGGCTCCGGCTATTTTGGTGCCTCCCAAATCTATTCCTAAGCCAAGTGTTTCCACCTCGTTTAATTTGGATTTCATATTATGAATTGGCCTTAAGTTTTATCCGTCTTTTTTTTGTTTTGGCAAATTCCTCTTTCAGGTTAAGCCTGGTAATATTTGAATTATCAAGTTGATATACCAGAACAAATTCCATGTCTGAAATGTTTATGAAAGTTGAATAAAGGGTTCCAAAAACCCTTCCCGAACTATCTTTTCTTGGTATTTGAACAGCTCCTGCAATCACGTTTCCAAATAATCTCAAATCAACAGTTCCTTTGCTTTCATTTAATTTTATTACTCTGTCTTCGATAGATTGAAATCTATAGCAGGGAAGGTTTCCGGCACTTTTCATGGAAAGCAAATAATTGGTTGCAATCAATACGTTATTTTCTAATTTAACAAGCTTCTTTTCGCCATTTATCCATTCCAAAACAGCTGCATTTCCTGCAGAGTCACCAAACATAATATGCCCTTTTGAAGCAGCAATTTTTTCTTTTTCCAGGTATGCAATTGCTTCTTCTACATTACTACAATGGGCTAAAATTTCATCTCCTACATTTCTCCCATTCGGATCGTTATATCCTTCTGGTATATTTTGTTCAGGTGTTGCCGCTCCATCGAAAAATAATCCTGCCTCATTGACTCCACCCTGGGCAAAATCATCCCAGCCATACCATAAGCGGGCAAGTTTATTTTTTGAACCAGGAATAATTTGTATATATGACTTTACATCATACCAATAATCTTCATTATTTGCGACGTAAATCTTACCAGTAGTTTTATCCACATAATAGATAATTGAACAAGCATAACTAGAATTAAAAGAAGTAAATAAAAACAATATAATGATCAGCAATAAGAATTTAAGCATGTATTTATGAACCATTGGATAAAGCCGTTTACAAAGCATAAAGCGAATGTACAAAAAATGTGTATTAGGTTAATTTAATATGAGCCTCTAAATCTCTCTATACATAATGTATGCATCGACATATCCAAGTTGATTGTGCTTAAATCCCTTCGGGATAGTACCAACAATCTGAAAACCATTCTTTTTCCAAATATGGGTAGCATTTAAATTTGTACTTACAACAAGGTTGAACTGAATACCTATATATCCAAGTCTCTTTGCCTCACTTATAGAATGTTCACAAAGGCTATTTCCAACTCCTTTCCCCTGGCTGTCAGGATGCACCATATAGCCACAATTAGCTATATGAGAACCCAGTCCTAAATGATTGGGTCGGATCATATAGGTACCCAGAATTTTGTCTTTATCCTCCGCAACAAAGGTTTCCATATTGTCAGCAAACCAGAGCCTGGATAATTCTTCCTTTTCTGTTGTAGGCCAGAAAACATAGGTGTCACCTGTTTGAATTACCTGTTGAAAAATTTCCCAAACAGCTTTATAATCTTTTCTTGTAGCTTTCCGTATTTTCATTTATTCCGCATTCAATAATCGCTTTGGTACACCCCTAAATGTAATCTTCACCGGCATTATTAAGCCATTCTTATCAAAAAACATTTTATCAATACACACCTCCCTGTGGTTTCCATTTTCAGTATTAAGGGGACGTCGATGATAAATTATATACCATTCGTCAGAGCCGGGGATATTGATTAATGAATGGTGACCAGATCCGGTGGCGACATCAGGATCCTGTTTTAGGATTTTGTCAATTCGTTTAAAGGGCCCTGTGGGGGAATCTGCAATTGCGTATGCAACACTATAATCAGGACCTGTCCAACCCCCCTCGGACCACATCAAATAATATTTGCCATTTCGTTTGAAGACAAATGGGCCTTCCACGTAATTTTCCGGTGTAATTTCTTTGAATACCTCTCCATTTTTAAAAGAGACAAGACTCAATAAATCATTGCTTAACTTTACAACATTGCAATGCTTCCAGCCACCATAATACATATAGAATTGGCCGTCATCATCTCTAAAAAAAAACTGATCAATCGGTTGTGCTCCGTTATGAAATTTATCAATTAATGGATGTCCAAGCGTATCAATAAAAGGTCCTGCTGGATTATCAGATACTGCTACTCCAATTCCACCCAGTTCGTCATCACTCTGAATATC
>JASJGS010000184.1:0-3055 GCA_033791445.1 Bacteroidales bacterium
TCTACACTTGCTGAGGTTGGCATTAGTGAAGAGGGTCATAATGGAGAAGGAGAAGGTGAACATGGTGAAGGTGAGCATGGAGAAGAGGGTGACGAACACAGATAATAGGTTCTCAACTATGATATGCCCCGAATTCTTAAAAATGCCAGAATGAGATTTATTACATTTCTAGTTTTATCATTTGTGCTGATTACATGTCATCCAGAGGTTTATGGACAAAAAGGGTATGAAAGTGGGTATATTATAACCAATAATAGTGATACTATTTCTGGAATAATCAAGGATAGGAAACCACCACCTTTTGGGAAAATTTATAAGAAGATATATTTCAAGGCAGAAAAATCAAGAAAGAAGAAATACGGGCCACATCAAATTAAAGGATACAGACAGGGAAACAGGTTTTACAAAAGTATGTGGCTGAATGTATCTTATGATTTTTTCAAGCAAAAGTATACAAGTTCACCCAATGTTGGGGAGCAGCAATTTTTAAAGCTCATAGTACAGGGATATCTAAGTTTTTACCAGTTAGAATTTGAAGATCAGGAATCGGATTATGTTGATGCAGTGGATCTTTATAAGCGAAGTGATGAAAACTCCCTGGTCAGAGTTACTCAGGGGATTTTTGGTATAAAGAAAAAGAAACTGGCTGCTTATTTCCAGGATTGTCCTGAGCTTGTTCGTAAGATTGAAGCTGGTGAAATGAAAGATCCGGTTGAGATTGCATATTATTACAATCATTGGAAAGAAAATTGAGAATACTCCAATCAATCTATCAGGCTCATTTCATATTGAAATAGTATATAAATTTTAGTAAATAAAATCCTCGGAAAAAATTATTTTTATGAGTTCTTAGCTCTAAAAATCATACTTTGCCCAATTACCTATTGTCATTTTAGCTATTTATTTTGATTGTTAAGGGCCTTTTCTACTTCCTTTATTTGAAGGAAATGGTCATAGTCAAAATAGGGCCTCAATTCCCAGCCCTTTAACAGATGCTCAAGCGCCAGAGTATCTTCTCCTAGTTTATAAAGCCCCCAACCTTTGGCATGATGTAAATTGGCCAGTAAATATGCATAACCAGAATTTTTCTTAAAAGACTCGTCAATAAGCCTTAAACCCTCTTTAACATCTATTTCATTATCAATCAGGAGGTAGGCTAATTGCCACTCACACCATGGATCTTGATTGTTTTGAGTATCATGTGCAATAAGATCTTGGTAATAGTCAATTGCTTTTTCAAATTTGTTTGCACCAACATAGAGCAATCCGGTATAGAAATTAATCCAGTAATCCTCCAGGCCTTCTGATTCCCTGGTCGATCTATACTTTGCTATGTAATTACTGCCTTCAACTGTATCACCCAGTGAAAGAGCACATATAGCTTGCTGGGCAATTATCTCCGGGTTATCAGGTAGAATATTTAATCCAAGTTCATAAGTATCATTTTCCTTTGAATGTTGTCCGGTTTCATGGTAAGCACCACCCGCATGCGCATATATCCACACCCAGTCCCATCCTCCACCCCAGCTCTTGTCAATTTCCAGAGCCTTTTCAAAGGCCTTTAAAGCATCATTAAACTGATTCCCGCGGTAATAGTTGATACCAAGAACGTACCACATAATTCTATCCATAGGATCTTCCTCCAGGCGGAGTTTGGCATACTTAATGGTTTCCGGTTGATTCTTATCAAAATAGTTTTTCCAGTATTTGATAATTATCTGCTGCTCATCTGTGTACAGATCTATATTATTGTAATACTTGTTTGTTAACTGCCTGGCTTCCGATAGCATACCCATGAGTTCATAGCTGGGAATCTGGAAAAATGCGGCACCAAAAAAATCAGGGTCTAATTCCAAGGCCCTGTTAAAAAAATATGATGCTGTTTGATAATCCTGGGCATAGAATTTGTTCATTCCCTTCGAAAAGAAAGAGTATGCTTCGGCTGAACCGGTTATGGCATGCAGCCGTGTCTCCTGACCCACATCGAGCTCTAAAACTTTAATCTCCAAATGGTTTTTAATCAGGCTTGCTAATGAATCAGTGATTGAAAAGAAATTATCCTCTGAATCTCCATCTATTTCAAAAGACTTATAAATTTTCTCGCTTCCGGAGTCCAGGAGATTGGCCGTAATACGGAAACTATTGCCTGCTTTATGAATACTACCCAGTATAACCGTATTGGCTTTAAGTTTCACAGCAATTTCACTGGCAATAGTGGGAGTTATGGATGCATAATTTAGCTGATTGGTGCTCTCCAATATATCATACATGGTTTGTGACTGCCTGACTGTTAATTCATCGGAGTTTGATAGTTTGGTGATTATAAGATTCTGCAACCCCAGCTCCATGCCTGAATAAAGCGAATCATAGGTCATATTCTGAAATGGCATTACCGCCACAGAGATTCTTCCATCTGCATCCCTGATTCCTTTAAATTGGTCTTTTTTGAATATTTTAGGGTAAACCAGTATCCCAACAATTATAATTAATACAACAATAATTACATCACCTGCCCGTAATTTCCTTCTCCTTGGAGCCGGGGGGATTTCCTCCTTTGTAAATTCTATGGATTCGGTTTTTCGAATGCCTCCAGGGGTTATGTCAAATACCCATGACAAGATAGCCGTTACGGGAAACCCTATGGCCAGCAATACCACAACCAGCGTAACCGTCCAGCCTGGCAATGATAGGGCAGGAGCAACAATGTCTACTACTTCCAATAAGATAAAAGCGCTGGCAGCATACATGGCAAGTACCCTGGGAACCTTCCGGCGTTTAAGCTCCTCCCAAAATTGGAATGGTTTTTTGGATTCTCCTGGCATGGCAATAGATTGTGTTTAAATATATAAAATTTAAATCAGAAGCTATTTAAGATTTGAGGATTTAAGTGATTCACAAAAGCTTTCGCGTAGTCAGGAAATATTTTTGTAGTATTAAACTATTGAGAAGAATCCAAAAAAAAAGCCCCAATCATATGATTGAGGCTTTAATAAAGATTTTAGTCCTTTTTAATTTCCGGATCAGCATCCTCCACTTTCACATCTTGCTCTCCACA
>JASJGS010000185.1:0-10767 GCA_033791445.1 Bacteroidales bacterium
AAGAGGAATTCCAACTGAAGAAGAAATTGGTTTGATTGTAAACGGATATGCGAAAGAAGTTTTGAACCAGTTACAAATGGACTTTGCTGTTGAAGCACAGAAGTTACTTCAAATCAGCCTTGAAGGAAGTGTAGGTTAAATTATTAAAAGGAATTATATAAAATGCTTGAAATTAAAGATTTGCATGCAGAGATTGGTGGTAAGGAAATTCTAAAGGGCATTAGCCTGAAGGTTCAACCTGGTGAAGTGCATGCAATAATGGGCCCAAACGGATCAGGGAAAAGTACCCTTGCCTCTGTGTTGGCAGGTAGAGATCTGGTAAAAGTTACCAGTGGTGAAGTGATTTTCTTAGGGGAAGATCTTCTTGAATTATCTCCTGAAGCTAGATCTCATGCAGGAGTTTTTCTGGGGTTTCAATACCCTATAGAAATTCCAGGTGTAAGCATGGTGAATTTTATGAAAACTGCCATTAATGAACAAAGAAAAGCCAGGGGACTTGAGCCTCTTTCACCATCCGATTTTTTAAAGTTTATGAGGGAAAAGAAGAACCTGGTTGAAATTGATTCTGGTCTAACCAGCAGGTCAGTAAATGAAGGATTCTCAGGAGGTGAGAAGAAAAAGAATGAAATATTTCAAATGGCAATGTTGGAGCCTTATTTAGCTATTCTTGATGAAACAGACTCCGGCCTGGATATTGATGCCCTTAGGGTTGTAGCAAATGGAGTGAATAAACTGAGAAAACCAGACAACTCCTCTATAATAATAACTCATTATCAAAGATTGCTTGATTACATTGTACCCGATTTTGTTCATGTTCTGTACAAAGGTAGGCTTGTAAAATCAAGCGGAAAAGAACTCGCTCTTGAGCTTGAAGAAAAGGGTTATGACTGGATTAAAAAAGAGGTAGAGTCAATAAATTTATTTAGAGTAGAATATTTAATGGTTGAGGTTGCAACACATAAAGGTCAGGAATTTGATTTCGAGAGCCTTTTAAATCATACAGAGAGGGTTACAGGCAAGAATCCGGCTTTTATTAAGTCTATTCGGGAGTCAGCCGCTGTTTCCTTTAATAATATTGGTTTGCCGGAAAAAAGAGATGAAATGTATAAGTATCTTTCTGTACATGACCTTTTTGATCCAAATTATGTTTACCAGTATTCTCAAGAAATAAAACATTTTGATATTAATCATGTATTCCAATGTGACATCCCGGCATTTAATACACATCTGATTATTCTCGTTAATGGGTTTTATTATGGAGGGACTGGAAAACTAAACCATTTACCTGGAGGATTACGGTATGGTAGTTTGATGACAGCTGCTGAAGAAATGCCCGAAGTATTTGAACAACATTATTCAAAAGTGGCTGGTATTGGTAGTGATAGCCTGGTGGATTTAAATACATCCCTGGCCAGGGATGGGTTTTTTATTTTTGTGCCCAAAAATGCTGTTGTTGAAAAACCCATTCAGGTTGTAAATCTTATTCTGGCAGGAAAAGAGCTCTTTCTGCAACCAAGAAACTTCGTTGTTCTGGAGGAAAATGCACAATTGAATATGGTAATTTGTGACCATGCCCTCTCAAAGAAAAAATCTTTTACAAATTCAGTTACTGAAACATTTGTAAGCAATAATGCAAACCTGGATTTTACTCTTTTGCATAACAAACACAATGATGCATCTCTAATAAATTACCACTATATTAAGCAAGAACGAGATAGCAGAGTTGTAACGAATTCCATTTCATTACATGGCGGTGTAATTAGGAATAATTTAAATGTACTATTAGATGGTGAAGGTGCTGAAAACCATTCAAATGGGCTTTATTTAGCAGATAAAGACCAGGTTATTGATAATTTTGTGGTAGTTGATCATGCCCGTGCTAATTGTCATAGCGAACAGTTGTTTAAGGGTGTGCTAGATGACAGGGCCAAAGGAACTTTTAGTGGCCGGATTCTTGTCAGAAAAGATTCTCAGAATACAGCAGCTTATCAGCGGAACAACAATATTTTATTAACTGATTTGGCAAGAATGAACTCGAAGCCTCAATTAGAAATTTATGCTGATGATGTTAAGTGTTCACATGGTGCAACAGTAGGTCAAATTGATGAAGAGGCCATGTTTTACCTTCGGACCCGAGGTATTTCACTTCATGAAGCCAGATTAATGATGATGTATGGTTTTACGCATGAAGTAATTAATAAAATTCACATAGAATCACTTAGAGACAGAATAGCCGACCTGGTATATAAGCGTTTAAAAGGCGAACTTGCAAAATGTGACAATTGCTCTGTCCTGAATTCATAGTATTAAACTAAGCCAGATGATAGATGTTCTTAAGATCAGGAAAGATTTTCCGATATTGCATCAGGAGGTTTATGGAAAGCCACTGGTTTACTTTGATAATGGGGCAACTACGCAAAAACCCCAGGTAGTAATTGACAGTCTCCAGGATATTTATTCCCGACAAAACAGCAATGTACACAGGGGCGTACATTATTTAAGTGGCCAGATCACTGAAAAGTATGAATCAGCAAGATCTACAGTTCAAAAATATATAAATGCTTCTAGTAAGGCTGAGATTGTTTTTACAGCCGGGTCAACGGCATCTATAAATCTGGTTGCATTCTCTTTTGGTGAAAGTTTTGTAAAAGAGGGTGATGAGATATTAATTTCAGCACTGGAGCATCATTCAAATATTGTACCCTGGCAGCTGTTAGCGATTCGGAAGAGAGCAAAACTTAAAGTTATCCCAATGAATGATAAGGGAGAACTTATTCTTGAAAAACTCGATAACTTATTCAATTCAAGGACACGGATACTGGCTCTGAATCATGTATCAAATGCTTTAGGAACCATTAATCCTGTTAAGGAGATAATTAGGAAAGCACACGCAAGGGGAATACCAGTTTTAATAGATGGAGCCCAGGCTGTACAGCATGAGCAGGTAGATGTTCAGGATTTGGATTGTGATTTTTATGTTTTTTCAGGCCATAAAATTTATGGTCCGAATGGAGTAGGAGTCCTTTATGGAAAAGAAAAATGGCTTGAAAAGTTGCCTCCCTACCAGGGTGGTGGAGACATGGTAGCCAATGTAAGTTTTGAAAAGTCGACTTTTGCTGAATTACCCTTTAAATTTGAAGCAGGCACAGCCAATTATCCCGATGCAATTGCCTTGAGCAAAGCCCTGGATTATATTTCTTCAATTGGTATGGGGAATATACAGGAATATGAAAGTATGCTTCTTAGTTATGCAACAGAGAAGCTAAGCGAAATTGAAGGATTAGAAATGTTTGGTACATCTGAGAATAAAATTTGTATTTTCTCATTTCTATTAAAGAATATTCATCAATCTGATACTGGAATGGTTTTGGATAAGATGGGGGTGGCCGTTCGAACCGGAACACATTGTGCGCAACCGATAATGTCTTATTATGGGTTGGATGGTACCGTCAGAGCTTCAATGGTTTTATACAATACTTTTGAAGAGGTAGATGTGCTCCTTGATGGATTGAATAAAGTAAAAAAGATGTTTGGGTAGAATTTATTTGTAACTATGGAAACATTGAACGAAATACAAGATCAGATCATTGAAGAATTCGAAGTCTTTGATGACTGGATGGATAGATACAGTTATCTTATAGAGATAAATAGCAATATGCCTTTGATAGATGCTAAGTATAAAACAAATGAATATCTAATTGAAGGCTGTCAGTCGAAAGTTTGGCTATTCGCTGACATGGAAGGAGATGTAATAAAGTATTATGCAGACAGTGATGCCATTATTACCCGTGGCATAGTAGCTTTGCTAATTCGTGTTCTAACAGGTAGGAAACCTGAGGAAGTGAAAGATGCAGATTTGTATTTTATTGATAAAATTGGGTTAAAAGAAAACCTGAGCCCCACCAGGGCCAATGGCCTATATGCCATGGTGAAGCAAATGAAATTATATGCCCTGGCATATAATGCGAAACAACAGAAAAGTTGATTGAGATGGAGAAAACAGAAAATAATCCCTTGCAATTGGACAGCCTCATTGTTGAGTGCTTAAAAAATATATATGATCCGGAAATACCAGTGAATATCTACGAACTGGGTTTGATTTATGAAATAAATACGGATGATGATCAAATGGTTCATTTAACAATGACATTGACAGCACCGAATTGTCCTATGGCCGATCAATTGCTTGAAGAGGTAAATCAGAAAGTTCGTACAATAGAAGGTGTAAAAGACCTTGATCTTAAACTTACTTTTGACCCTCCCTGGGATAAAAGCATGTTATCAGAAGAGGCTGCACTTGCTTTGGGACTTCTATAATAAAGTTCATAGTTAAACTCATTCAATAGAAATGCATATTGACTCTCTTTGACTTGAGAAAATTGTTTGGCGTAATATGTTTTTTGTAGTCTACTTTCCATAAAGTTTTTTAAAATATAATTGAACCAATTGGTCGAATTTATTATTTTTGGTTAGAATTGAATACTAAATCTAACCAAAAAATCTAACCTATGTACCCAAAAAACTCTAATTCAAGAAGAAGCTTTGTGAAAAAACTGGTAGGTACAGGCCTTATTGCTAGCGCTGCTCCCGGACTCGTTTTAGGTAATCCCCGAGAGACATTTGTCCTTCATCCGAAAGAATCTTCAGTTAAGAATTATTATGCCAATGATAAGGTGCAATTGGGAGTTATTGGGGCAGGAATTATCTCATTTTATAATATAGACGCTGCACTTGAGGTGAATGGTGTAGAACTTGTTGCAGCTTGTGATTTATACGATGGCCGTCTGCAAAGAATAAAAGAAGTTTATGGAGATCATGTTTTTACTACTAAAAATTATAAGGAATTACTGGATAGAAAAGATATTGATGCTGTATTAATAGCTACTTCTGACCATTGGCATGACCGAATAACTATTGATGCACTGAATGCAGGTAAAGCAGTTTATTGTGAAAAACCTATGGTTCATAAAATCGAGGAGGGGGAAGCCGTTATAAAAACTGAAAAGAAAACAAAAGGGATTTTGCAGATAGGCAGCCAGGCAGTTAGTTCTATTGTTGTAGAGAAGGCGAAAGAGTTATATAAATCAGGGGCTATAGGAGAACTTGTGTTAGTAGAAGCATCTACAGACCGTCATTCTTCATTGGGAGCCTGGCAATATTCAATTCCGCCTGATTCTTCTCCGGAAACTGTTGATTGGGATAACTTTCTAGGTGATGCACCCAAGGTAGATTTCGATTCAAAACGCTTCTTTCGATGGAGAAATTACCAGGATTACGGAACTGGAGTAGCTGGAGATTTATTTGTACACCTTTTTACAGAATTGCATCATATAATCAGTTCTGATGGGCCAGAAAGTATCTATTCAAGTGGTGGTCTAAGGTATTGGAAAGATGGCAGGGATGTACCTGATCTTATGGTGGCAGTCGCCGATTATCCTAAATCTCCCACACATCCGGCATTTAATTTTCAATTAAGAATAAATTTTGAAGCTGGAGGTAAGCCTGTAGATGGTTTTCGGCTTGTTGGTACTGATGGAGCTATAGTGATGCATGGAAACTCTTTGGAGCTAACTACAAGTAAGTTTTCTAGCACTCCAGAATATGGGGGCTATGATTCCTTGTATACTTTTCCAAAAGCAACACAGAAAGAATTTGTTGAGAATTATAAGCAGAAATATTATAATCGTAAGGAAAATATTATTTCCCCTGCTGTGGAATTCAGAGCTCCAGAGGGCTACGATGCACGTGTTGATCACTGGGCAAGCCTCATTGCAGCTATACGGGAAGGATCAAAAATTACCGAAGATGGAACATACGGATTAAGGGCAGCCGCTCCAGCCCTGGCAGCCAACCTGAGTTATTTTAACAATAAGATAATTCACTGGGATCCAGTGAATATGAAACTAGTCTAGGTTTTTATTGTATTCCTAATATACTTTGGGTCTTTTAGGCCCGTCATAAGGCTTGGCACCCAGGTTTTCATTTTTTCTCCTGGGAACAGATAGTAGATCTTCCTCCATAGTTTGAGGAGCTTCGATCATTCCATGGTATCGTGCCATCCAATAATCACGTAAATAGCCTGTGGGTTCCATAATCCTTCTGCCATTGGCTCCTCCGTCATATCCAAGGGCATTGCGACTACCTCTTGTTACGCTTGTTTCACGAGGGGACATAGCTTTTGTACCCCCCTCATAGGAAACATAACCTGGCTCCGGATATAGGTCATCTCTAAATGAATTTCGGTAGTTATACTCTATGCAATCCAGGGTCCATTCTCTTAAACTTTTTGCTGCCCTGTCTACTTCACAGTCATTTCCTGTAATGGCACCATAAGAAAAGTTAAACCAGCCAATATGTTCCATTCGTTTTACCTCAAAGGTGCGTTCGAGACTACGTAAATAAATGGATCTTAACATGGGATCTTTGGTATAACGAAGAAGGGAATAATAACTTTCAAAAGCTAAATTATCATCCCATGGGGCAATGTTTTCTGGTGGGAATGTGTTTTTTTGTCGAACAATATAGTTTTGATAGCCAAAATCCATCAACTGTTCGAATCCCTCCTCAAATATACTCTCTCCAGTGAGGGCATGCGCAGTTTTCATAAAGGTTGATGCTTCCAGCCCATTAAGCCCCTTGTCAGAGTATCCATATGGACTTAGCAGGTATTTTGGGTCCCAACGTCCCCAGCGAGTAGGCGTACCATCCATATCAATCAATACCCAGCCATTTTTATATATATATTCAGCCACTTTAGCAAGATGTTTTTTTGCCATTTCCTTTTCTTTTCCTTCTGCAACCAGATCATGAAAAATGGAAACCGAATAGAAATGAGCAATTATTTCATCACTCGATGTGTCCCCTTTCCAATACCATTTACCATCATCGGTAGGGTACCATCTTGCAGGCAATCCTCCAGAGCCATGTTTGCCTCTAGTATCAGCATCTGCTGTTGTAGACCAGATTGAACGGGCAATTAAACCATCTATAGTTGTAACTTCTTGAAGCCACAACATTGCTTTAAAGGATTCAACTGCTTCTTCCCGGGCTGATTTGTCTCCGGTTACGGCATATTTGAATGACATTGCAGCAAGGTATGGAGCTGTATGTGCACCATCATTATCACTCACTTCTCGTATCCATTCATCGCCCTTCTTGTACAAAGTATGAATAAATCCCATTCGTTTATGACCCCATTCATCTAGGTGCCTTTCATAATAATCGGCTTTTTTACGAAGTGTATAGGGTTCATATCGAATAATTCCAATTCCGTGATCTGTGGCAATGTAAACAACATTGTTTCCCACTGCGATATCATGAACATTATCCCCCGGTAGCCAATGATCAGCACCAAAATAGTGCCAGTCATCATCAAGCATCCGAATGGCTCCTTTTGTTGTGCCAATCCAGATATCGTTATCAAATCCAGTTTCAAGGCAGGTTGTTTCCTCATATGGAAGTCCATCTTTACCTTTAAGAGAAGTTAGAGCAGCCCCTCGTAATACACCCAGTCCTCTATTTGTACTAACAAACAAACGGCTTCCAGCACTTAACATGTCAAACGTATTAGGTGAAGGTAGGGTTCCCCAGTCCACAAAATCCTGATTAACTATTCTTCCATCAAATAAAACCAGCTTGCCGGGCCTAAGTATATGTAATGTGCCACTATAGGAATCGATTCTGTCGATAGGTCCAATTCGGACAGGATCGGCGAGAACCTGGCTGCCATCTTCCATCACCATAGTAATATCGCTTGATAGATATCCGGTTTCTGGCTTAATATCTACGAATTTATCATTTTCAAGACGATATACTTCCTCCCTTGTGGCTGCATGCAAGGTGCCAAGATGTAAACAAACATCTACATAAACCTTCTCATCCATTAGCTGCCAATTATTTTCATTAAATCTGTATATCCCATTTGCAGTAAGCGCCCAAAGAACATCATTTAGGGTCTTTAGTCGCGTAACATTTTCAGGTCCACCTGAAACAACTTTTAATGATTCCTCTGATATTAGGTGTACTTTGCCTTCTACAACAACATAACATTGATGGTTCAATACAGCAAGGGATGTAGCCGGCTTATCTAATGGGATTTTTTGACCGGCTTCCTGGAGGAAAATATTATCCGGAACAGGTTTCCATGTCTTTTTTTTCAAACCGAAAAAATCATCAGCCAGGGTTGGAGGAGAAATTATTAATACTAAAAGAATAATTCCGGCAAATATTTTTAAAAAAGGTTTCATATAAAATAATTTTATTGTTCGTCATCTAAAATAGATAATCTAATCAAAGATGCCAAAAAAATACTATTGATCTGAATCATCAGGAGTAAATATTTGTGATATTATTCAAAAAATCATAAATGTATATTTACAGTAAAAATTTAATTATTGTAGTATTCTCATTTTCAGTATAAAACAATCCCCTGAACATTTTATTCACAAAAATTAGGCTTGATTAATCAACTGTTATTTTTAAATAGTTTAGAAAGCTTTTGGTCGGATTAGAAAATGGAATAATATACATTTGATTGATTCATTAACAAATTCTTTTATAAGGGATTATGTCAAAAGTTAGATCCTCAAAAGAAAAGTCTCTTTCTGAGAGTAGTTTTTTAAGATATTTTACATTTGCGGCATTATATGTTGCCCAGGGTATACCGGAAGGCATACTAATTTTTGCCCTACCTGCCTGGTTGGCAAAAAATGGCTTCAGTCCTGCACAAATTGGTAGTTATGTTGGGATTATCGCTCTTCCATGGAGTTTTAAATTGATTAATGGCCCTATTATGGACCGATTTACTTATTTACCAATGGGTCGACGGAGGCCCTGGGTCTTGTTTGGACAGATTGGGATTCTAATTAGTTTTATTTTAATGTCACTTATCACTGATCCCTCCAAAAATATTTTTGCACTTACATTTATTGGATTCATAGTGATGTTTTTCAGTGCATTTCAGGATGTTGCTGTAGATGGTTTAGCTATAGATATATTGCCAGTAAATCAACAAGCCCGGGCAAATGGCTTGATGTGGGGTTCAAAAACTATGGGCATAGCATTTTCAGTTGCACTTGGAAGTGTATTCATTAATAAATTTGGGTTTTCAATTACAATATTATCCTTTTCTTTTTTTGTTTTCCTAATCATGTTTTTGCCTCTGTTTATAAGGGAAAGACCGGGGGAAAAGATTTTGCCGTGGATGCCTGGTAAGTCCTCAGAAATAGCTGAAAATATGCAATTGAAAGACTGGAAGAGTATTTTCAGGAACTTAATAAATGTGTTTTTTCTACCTATGAGTTTTATTATGGGTGTGGCGGTTTTTTTTAATACAATAAGCAGAGGCCTAATTGATACATTACTACCTGTATTAACGGTTCAGGAACTAGCATGGTCGGATACGGATTATTCTCAGGCATTTGCTACTTCAGGAATTATTTCAGGAGCCATTGGAATGCTAATTGGTGGGTTCTTGATTGATTACTTAGGAAAAGTCAAGATGATGGCTGTTTTTCTCATTTTATTAATGCTATTGGTAGGAGCATTCTCGGCATTTTTCTCACTCTGGGATAAACCCATTTTTATAACAGCATTTATTATTTCTTTTTATACATTGTTTGTATTATTGACGATTGCTATTTTTGCAACTGCCATGCAATTGTCCTGGAAAAAAGTAGCCGCAACACAATTTACTTTATATATGGCCATTTCAAATCTGGGATTGTCATTGGGTGCTTTTCTATTGGGTCCTCTTCATAAAATATTTAGCTATCAGATATTAATTCTTGTTTGTATATTAGCTTCTGGAATAACTCTATTTCTATTGCAATTTATTAAGCTAGATAAACATGAAGCTGATATTAGATATCTTGAAAAAAATGGCAGTAACAATTTTTCAACTGTTGTACAGCGAATAAAATCAGCTTTTATTAATTAATTAACTTGACGAAGCATAATAATCTCACCAATTTAATAAAAGCCAGGGCACTTGAACTGGGCTTTGATGCCTGTGGCATTTCCCGTGCCAGTAAGCTTGAGCAGGATGAATTTCATTTTGATAATTGGTTAAAAGCTGGGATGCATGGAGAAATGGGGTACATGGCGAATCATTTTGAGAAAAGAGTCAACCCAAAACAGCTGATGGAGGGAGCTCAGTCAATAATTTCTGTTCTTTTAAACTATTATCCTGAAAAAACACAAGTTGATCCTGAGGCTCCAATTATTTCCAAATACGCATATGGTAGTGATTACCATTTCGTTATGAAACCTATACTAAAGGAATTACTGAAGTATATTAATGAAGAAATCGAGGGAGCAAACGGTCGTGTCTTTGTTGATTCAGCACCTGTGATGGAAAAGGCCTGGGCAGCGAAAAGCGGACTGGGTTGGATCGGAAAAAACTCCATGCTTATTTCTAAGAAATATGGTTCTTTTGTGTTCCTGGGTGAAATTATTGTTAATGTCGAGCTTGATCACCAAGATTTGGCACAAAAAGATTATTGTGGGACATGTACCAGGTGCCTGGACGCCTGTCCAACTGGGGCTATTGTTAAACCATATGTGGTTGATGGAAGTAAATGTATAAGCTATTATACCATTGAAACCAAAGGGGCAATACCTGCTGAAATGACTGGTAGTTTCGAAAATAGAGTATTTGGTTGTGATATTTGCCAGGATGTGTGCCCATGGAATAGAAAATCGGAAGCACATTCAGTTGCTGAATTTAATCCCAAAGAAGAGTTTATTGATTTAACCAAAGAGGATTGG
>JASJGS010000186.1:0-10250 GCA_033791445.1 Bacteroidales bacterium
ATCTCATTATATAGGGTTCCAATTTATATTTCACCCAATTGCTCAATATTATTGTTTTCAAACTTATTCCTCTCTGGAGTAAAAAAACGCTTGTAAACCGGACTTGGATCTGGGCAGCCCAATAACTCAATAGTGGTTATATAATGGGCAGGAACCATCCTTGTGTAGGAGGGGTGAAACTGATCGTCCAATCCTTCCTTTTTTAAATAATCATATATGGTGTCAATTCGCTCGGCTAGTACCAGGCAGGGACCTTCTCTGAGTTTTGCGATAAAAAAACGCAATGGACGCCCAATTGATCTGGCCATTTTAATTGTCTTCCCTTCAACTGCAATTAATGCAAATAGTCCGTCGATGTTTCGTACTTCTTTGGAATTATCAGCCCTGACCGCCTCTATTGCTTCCTCCAGGGACATATTGTAAATAATATTTTTTGAAGAATCTGTAAGATCTACTACCCGTTCTACATATTGGCTATTCATTATTTGTGTTTTTTCAAGATTTAAGTTTTCAAAAATAGCAATTTCTATTTTTATTGGATACCCGTACCCTGTAATATTGTGTGATATTGGTCAATCTTAGGATGTACAATTAGATCTATGCTTTCATCTGACCAAATGATTTCAATTTTATCAACCTGATTTTGTTGTCCCAGGCCAATATGAACCCGTGGATCATTATTTGAGAGGTAGCTTGTGGCCCATTGATTCACAAATACTCTTTTTTGGCTTCCAGAATGAACGATTACTTTCGCGCCTATTGCGGCAGCCGGACCATCCTTTCCATTTAGTTTAAATCCCAGCCAATGATTCTTATTGCTTAAATCGTTTCTTAGGAAAGTGGCCGAAGCTTCCAGATCAACATGTGATACAATTATATCCAGATCGCCATCGTTATCATAATCCCAAACGGCTCCACCACGGCCTGATCGTTTATCAGAAAAGTAGGAGCATCGATCTTTTCCAATATTTTCAAAGTTTCCTTTCCCATCATTTTCCAATAATAAGGGATGCTGTAGAATTAATTCTTCGGCGGTTCCATTGGCTGAAAATATATCAAGATCTCCATCATTATCATAATCGAATAATGCTGCCGCCCACTGGCCTTTTCCCTCAAATTCCGCTGCTATGCCACTTTTCTCAGTTATATCCTCGAATATTCCATTCCCAACATTGCGATAAAGGGCTCCGTACTTAAGATCTACCACCAGTAAATCAATTAAACCGTCACCATCAATATCTCCAATAGAGCCATGCATGGATCCTGTTGGTTTTCCTCGGCTGTTTGCAGCCACACCACTTCGTTTTGCAAGCTCTATAAATTTCCCTTTGTCATTTCGAAAAAGGAAATTTAGCTGATGGTCATTTCCTTGAAAGAGATCCAGATCGCCATCATCATCGTAATCGTACACTGTTAGTCCCATACACTTTGAATCAGGAAAATACAGGTTATTCTCCTCAGTGACTTCCACAAATTGTCCATTAGCATTCTGTTCATAAAGCATGGATGCCTGTCCTTTATATTCTGATGGGTGTGGCATCATTTCCGGAGTCGTTGGTGAGACGTATTCAGGATCAAAGGCCAGGAAATTTCCCACCATTGCATCGAGAAACCCATCCAGGTTATAATCCCAAAAAGATACTCCCACACTCCACTTTGTGAAGCCGTTAAGATTCTCTGGTCCCTGAAGGCCTATGGAATCTGCAATATCTGTGAATGTTCCATCTCCATTGTTCAGGTAGAAAACATTAGGTCCATAATTTAAGAGATACACATCTTCATCACCATCTTTATCATAATCGATGGCTCCAGCAGCCATGCTCCAGTGACGGTCATCCATACCGACTTTCTCTCCAACTTCAGTAAAGGTTCCATTGCCATTATTGCGGTAGAGCTTATTTGGGGTATCTGTAAAAACCTCTCCTTCAGGATCGGAGATCCCTTCTAAATAGGTTCCATTTAGCATATAGAGGTCCATATCTCCATCTCCATCATAATCAAAAATGGTAATACCGGAGCCACTGCTTTCCAGGATATTTTCATAAGTATAATCTCCAAAATTATATTGGAAATCAATCCCTGCCTGCTTAGTTACATCTGTAAAATGATTCTGATTAGTATTGTCATGGGAACAGGAATAAAAATAGAAAGGCAATATAATACTGAGGATAATAAAAATTCTTTTTGGCATAGGTCAATTATAAAATTCTAGCTAATTACTTTTGAGTAGAGTGAAAAGATCATTTGGAATCAACCAGGGCACGTTTGAACTCATCTGTGGTAACTACCCTTGTATTGTATTTTTGAAGATACTCCTGATGTTCTTTATCAGTAGGATAAGACTCATTTTTATAGGGGTATTTTGTCATCCCGTGGAATGGAAGAGGACCAACCGTTTGACCATTGGCCGTATTCAAATCCCCATCTTTCACCCAACCTACACTATAAATAAGGAAGTCTCTTTTCCAGCCGAAAGGAAGATCTTTCACATTTGTTGCATCAAACTCAATAGTTGTTTCATCTCCTGCATTTGCAATGATATATTTATCATCAGAATCCAAAAGCAACTCCCTGACATCACCATAACGGGTATAGTTACCAGTCAAATCCCGCCACTTCTGATCTGTGGAAACATTTTTATAATCAAACCAATGTGGACCATACCTACCACCTTTCCTGTACAAACGTGAGAATCCACGATAGTGATGATCTGCTTTAACAGGAATCAGCTTTTTGGAGTGTAAGGTAGCATCAGGAATACTTTCTGAGAAAAATATATAATCCCAGTATATTTCCATATTGGTGCAGATACGTACTTTATGATCTTTTGACAAAAAAGCTCCTGAAAGGTCTGCTATAATTGTTTTATTCTTTCCTTCAGGGAATCCAAGATTTTCAATAATTGTTTCCCATTGGCCGGCATCATTTATTACCTGCAAATAAGGTGGCACTACTTTTGTCTTTTCTGATTGTGAAATGGCCATATTGATGCTTGCATCGGTTGGAAATATCCATCCGTTGAGAAATAACTGAAGGTTGCCAGTCTGAGAAAGGGTGCCCGGATCTAAAATGAGTTCTCTCATTTCTGTAAGCCCCTGGTATTCCGTTTTCTTAAAATTTGAAATATAATTATTGTCTTTTTCGATAATAAAAGGCAAAAGATCGTTCCCCTGTCCATCTTCAACCGATATGGGGAAATGCTTTTTGCTTACTGAATATACGCGGTGTTCAGGGTAGGGTGGAGGTGAAAAACGTTCGTCTACATATACCTCGACAGAATCTGGATGGTCAAGTGCAATTAATTGTAATTCGTCAAAGTAAATTGTTTCCCATAACTCCTCAGTTACCTGCAAAGAATACTTGCCATTCTTTGGTACAAGAAATTCACCCGGAATTTTTAAATATTCTTCCGATGCATTGGCAAAAGCATAGGCTGTATTCCCTCCCATAATTCCCAAAGGCATACCCAGGGCACTTCGCCACATGATGTCTTTCACAAAAGTATATTCAGTTCCATTCCAGGTATATAGAAATGGACAGGAACCTTTTAATTGTTGTTCTTCAATCAAGTCCTGATCACTGCCTGGTGAAAAAATATTTTGCGGTGTTCCATTGGTCCATAAGATCCTTACCACATCAGCTGAAGTCCGATTGGCAAGACCAAATTGAACAGCTGGTTCCGTGATGACTTTCATCTGGTATAAATCATCTGCACGTACTTCAACTTTTGCTCCAATTCCAAAGTAATTATTCTTACCACTGCCTGTTCGGATACCAATCAATTGGATATTCAAACTCTGATTCGTATTCCCACCATCGTTTCGGAGCAAGCGAACGCCACCATATAAACCAGTAATAAATATATCCTGGTCACCATCTTTATTATAGTCAGCCAGTCCTATTTGGTGGCCCGATAGGAGATCTTCAGGCAATAAATTGGAGCTGTCTTCAAATTTACCTGTTCCGTCATTATGAAATAGAAAAACACCCTTTCCATTTTCTAATTTCGATTCTCCCGCAATCAGAAGATCCTGGTATCCATCGTTATCAAAATCAAAAAAAGACACATCATACCCTATTACATTTTCAAGGACCTTAAATGTACTTGAGGATTGCTTGTCATTTTCAAAAGTACCATTACCCTTGTTTTTATAAAGCTTATAGGACCCATTTCCAAGTCCGGTAACAAAGAGATCCAAAAACCCATCGTTATTATAGTCTCCAGCAACAACCGCACCACTTCCTCCCTTGCTTTCCAGGCCACTTTCTGATGTAATATCCTTGAATTTACCCTCTCGTAAATTGGTGTATAAAACATTACTGGCATCTTGATTAACTAAGAAAAGATCAATATCACCATCGTCATCAAAATCTCCAAAACATGCATCACGAGAATTTACGTTTTCGCCTGCAATACCTGACTGTACTGCCTGCTCAGTGAAAGTCCCATCACCATTATTCCTAAAAAGCCAGTTTGCGCCATTTTTGGCTATAAATATATCCAGGTCTCCTTCATGATCCATATCAACAAACAGGGCCATACTTCCACTTCCAGCATCTTCTACTTTTGATTCCTTACTCACATCCTGGAATATTCCTTCACTTACATTTTTATAAAGGAGGTTCCCATCTTCTTTTACTATAAAAAGGTCAAGAAACCCATCGTTATCATAATCTGCAAAAATAGAGGAGGATTCAAGCCCTGAATGCTGAATTCCTGTCTCTGCAGAAACATCACTGAATCTTCCCATATTGCTTTTGAACAGGAAGTGATTGTATTTAGATTCTTGAGAGGAATAACTCCCTAGATACAGATCATTCTCCCCATTGCGATCAAAATCAGCAATGGAAATATGACTCGTAAGTTTAATATTCTCATTTGACGAAGGTTTTACGCTTTGTGCAATATCTAATCCAGCGGAGCTGCTTACATCGGTAAATCGAATAGCATCAAGTATTGATTTTCCCTCAGGCATAAGGATCCTTGAAGTTTTATTAAAGGTAAAGACTGGAACTCCCATGGATGAATTCCTGGACCCTTTTAATTCATCTACACCCGATTGATAAGAGTTGGTAAGCTTTAAATAATTGTGAAAAATAAGCACATTGGTAAGTACTTCTTCACTTTTAGAGGTCTGCAAGGATTCAAGGGCTTTAATATAATACTCTGATGCTTCCGAAGGAAATTCCGGGTTTAGCCTTTGAATTTCTTCCAAATTCGCCAGGGCTTCATCGTTTTTGCCATTTCTCAATAGTATTTCAATTAAGTTTAATCTGGGCACGACGTTAGCCGGGACAGCCTGAACTACTTTTTTCAAATATTCTTCGCGTTGAACCATTGATTGCTTGTCATCTGACCCTCCATAATATTCTGCAATACTAAAAAGTGTCTGTACATGTCCAGGAGCAACCTCCAATGTTTTCTCAAGCTCCTGAATAGATTTTTCAGGTTCATTGTTCAACTCGTAGACTTTTGCCAGGTTTAAGCGAATATTTGGATCTTGGGGATCTAACTGTATGGCCTTTCTCAGCTGCTCTTCTGCTTCAGGGTAATCTCCCATTCGAAGAAAAACCAGGCCCAAATTTGCATATCCATTGGCTTCCTCTGGAGCAAGTGAAATCAATTTTAGAAATTCTGCCTTCGCCTCATTCAATTTATTTTCTTCCAGGTAGGCGAGCCCCAGCGTCCTGGCAGTAATAATATTATTGGGCCTATCCTGGCTGTTAGCAATTTTTGCATTTTGTTTCTGTTTATCATTCCCTTCTCTTCCACACTGGTACATAAGGAATGCTAATGCTAAAATGAGTATAATCGGAATTCTCAGGCTCATAGTTTGAAATAAATCTTACGGGTACAAAAGATAAAGTATTG
Organism: Bacteroidales bacterium; assembly: GCA_033791445.1. Classification (GTDB taxonomy): domain Bacteria; phylum Bacteroidota; class Bacteroidia; order Bacteroidales; family VadinHA17; genus JANTGF01. The sequence continues at coordinate 5,873 of JASJGS010000186.1, forward strand.
AATTATATTTCTTTATAAATACCAGGTAATTAGGTCTTTAGATTACAGTGTTTCGGAAATTAGACTATTGATCAAAGATATGAATAAAATTTCAAAGAGGAATTTGCTAAGAAGTAATAAAATTTTTCATATAAAATTATGATTTCTCAGTTTTTGTGAGAATTATATCTGCGCAAATCTGAACTGATTTTTTAACAACCTCACTGCATTTTTCGGTGGCACCAGCAGCCTGAAAAGCTGCAAGATCATCTGGCTCAGTCAAATGATAGCACCTGCCATATTTTAGTTTTTGAATATCACAACACATGGTACTTCCAAACTCTTCTTCAAAAAGTTTACAGAACTTTCCAGATGGGATAAGAGAATCCTGATAGGCTTTGAAGTCATTTAATCTTTCCTCTCCCCGGCCATATATCAATCCCAATGCCATAAGTGATCCGGATACGGTACCACAGGTTTCTCCTCTTTCAGCAATGCCAGGCAGAGCAGTTAATGCCTTTACAATTCCATTGTCTTTTAATCCAAACTGTTCCTTAAGTGCTAAATATGTGCTTTGTGCACAATTATTGGAAATGGCCATATACTTATCAACCTTCTGATCGAGCAAGCGCATAAGCAACTTTCTTGGCATTTTCCTGTTTAATGAAATTTCCTCAGCAGAAAAAGTTTCATTCGGACCTCCAGTTATTATTGTATCCTTTTTACCAGTGCATTTTGATAGAGTTGCTGCTCCTAAAGCAATCGCTGACAGGGCTAGGAAATCGCGTCGTTTATACCTTTTCATTTTAGATGATTATTATCGAGTTTTGATAAAAGTGAATTTCTTAAAAAACTTTTTTCGAGATAAAGTTAAAGAATTCAGTTGTTTTTGTTGGTAATAGGAATATTAAGATTCCTGTTTTGATCTATCTCACATTAATTAAAAGTCATTAATTCTATTTTTTTTGTAAATTCGCCGCTTCATGCTAAAATAGAAACCTTTTTTAAGCCTAAAGCCGGATCAATTGAGAACAAGTGTATATTTCATTTTACCTGAATCAGGTATTACATTTTCTGACCAACTTCAAAATTGTTTTAAGCAAGTACAAAATCTCACTGGGGAAACTGAAGGTGTTTCAAAAAAAGTAGTAGCTCTTACATTTTTTGTTGGAACAGAAAACCAGGACCAGTACAAGGATTTCAAGAATTCTATAAACTCATCTGTTGAAAAGGTATATGGATCTTTCTGTCCAGCGGTAGCTTGTGTGGCTCAAGCCCCGGAAAATGGGAATATTGTGGGTGTTGAGGTTTTTTTAGAACAAGAGGAATCCAATAATATAATATATAAACAGCTTGAAGGAACTCCATATGTAGTAATTGAGCATGCGAGTTTCAATGAAGTTTATGTTCTAGGGTTGACTGGATTTATTGAAGGCGATATTTATGAAAACTCGAATACTGCATTTGCCCTGATGGAAAAAGTTTTACATGCGGAAAACCTTGATTTTTCAAATGTGGTTCGTCAATGGAATTACATTGAGAATATTACCCATATTCCAGATAAAAACGAGAATCTCCAGCATTACCAGATCTTTAATGATGTAAGGTCAAAATTTTATGGTAAAAGTGATTTTATAAATGGATATCCTTCTGCCACTGGAATTGGAACGGATAATGGGGGAGTTGTAATCAATTTTATTGCCATATCAAATTCTCCATTGAATGAAATTGTCCCACTTATGAACCCAGGACAAATCGATGCCCACAAATATTCACAAAAGGTGCTGGTGGGAGCTGGAGTTTTTGAAAAGGAGGAAAAGTCCTGTCCCAAATTTGAGAGGGGAAAAATGGTGAAATCTGATGAGGGGAGTAAGGTATATATATCTGGAACTGCTGCAATAGTTGGTGAAAATACAGTGCATCCAACTGATGTTGGAAAACAAACCTTAACTACGATCAATAATATTAAGAATCTCACTAAATCTGGGAATTTCCCTGATCGGAATGATTTCCAATCTTTAGAGAATGTTGATTATTCCTATGTCAGATCTTATGTGAAGCACAATAAGGATATTGGTATTGTTAAAGAAATATGCGAAAAGCAGTTTAATAGCCAATGTTTTCAATACCTGATTTCAGATATTTGCAGAGGAAATCTTCTTGTTGAGATTGAAGCGCTTATTGAATTCTAAATAATCGATAGTCACCCTGAGCCTGTCGAAGGGTAGACGGAACAAAAGAATAGACTTCAGCAGGTGTTTGTCTCAGCTCAATCAAAAGTCTTTATTTGTCATGCCGGGTGGAGCTCAGTCTGACATTCAGGTTTTTTAGAAATTCAATCGCACAACAGAATATTAAAAATTCTTCCTTCATCAATGCGAAAATACTTTTGCCATTCTAAATTGATCTTTTTGTCAACTTTCTTCAAAATATTGATTCAATTCTTATTGGAATTAATCCTTATATTTAGTAATATTGTATATAAATCCTAGAAATCCAGAATATTGCGAATGATTTAAAATGCTTTTCTTGCTGACAAAAATCATTATTTAGTAATAACTAATTAGCTTATTTTGACTTTCTTTTATTATAAATTAACCCTATTTAAAAATAAGTAGTTTAGAATTTCAAACTATTTATATTATCTTAGATTTTATTTTGCATATTTATTTAGATTATTTAAGCTTAACGAAGTTTTGTAATCGGCTAAATATTAACTAGTAACCTAATTATTAACTTAAAATTTTCTATTTATGAAAAAGCTTTATGTGGTTGCCTTTTTGCTCATTGTAGCAATGGTAGGCAATGTTTTTGCGCAGGAGCGTACTATTACAGGTACCGTTACTTCTGCGGATGATGGCATGGAACTTCCGGGAGCGAGTGTTGTCATTCCGGGTACCCAGCAGGGTACGGTAACCGATGTTTCCGGCCGTTACTCACTCAGCGTTCCTGAAGGAACAACTCAATTAGAGTATTCTTTCGTTGGAATGAAGCCTATTTTGGTTTCTATTGTAGGTCTAAACACGGTTGACGTAGTTTTAGAAATGCAATCAATGGCGCTGAATGAGGTGGTTGTAACTTCTCTGGGTATTTCCCGCGAGAGGAAATCACTTGGATACGCGGTTTCTGAAGTAAGTGGCGATGAAGTTTCCACTGTGAAAGAAACCAACGTGATCAATTCACTGGCCGGTAGAGTTTCTGGTGTAAACATTACCCAGTCAACATCCGGACCAGGTGGTGGTACCAGGGTAATTATCCGTGGTAACAACTCTCTATCAGGTAACAACCAGCCATTGTATGTAATTGATGGTATACCTATGGACAACTCAGGTTTTGGTGGTGCCAATGGTGGTGGAGCAGGTGAATACTCACGTAGGGATGGTGGTACCGGTGTTTCCGATATCAACCCAGACGATGTTGAATCCATTTCTGTATTGAAAGGCCCGAATGCGGCCGCTTTGTATGGTTCAAGAGCTGCCAACGGGGTAATTCTTATTACCACTAAAAAAGGTAGTGCCAGAAAAGGGGTAGGCGTCACACTTACTTCTAATGTAATGTTCGATACACCATTATTGTTACCTGAATATCAGAACAAATATGGACAGGGATCAAGTGGTGATATGCCCAATGATTATGCCGACCTGGAAACATTTAAAACCAATGGTGGTTCCTGGGGTGGCGAAATGGATGGCAGTAGCCAGATGTACTGGGTAGAAGATCCCCTGGGATCAGGAAATCCAATCATGCGGCCCTAGTCTGCGCAGCCAGATAATGTAAAAGATTTTTTCCAGACTGGTTTCAATGCTGTAAATACAGTGGCTATTGAAGGCGGAAATGAGCTTGCCAATGTACGTTTTTCATATACCAATACACAGAACCAGGGTATTATGGAAAATACCGGCTTGAAAAGAAATAACTTTAACCTTCGTGCTTTTGTACAACCGGCAAAGTTTATATCTGTTGATGCCAAGGTTACCTATTTCAATCAATATGCACAAAACAGGGCTGAACAGGGAACCCAGGGTATCATGTCCTATTTGTATGATATCCCCAGGAACGTTCAGATTGATGATTACAGGAATTACCAGAACCCGGTAAATTATGCTGCTGTTTCACACTCCACATTGGGTCAAAACCCATTCTGGACCTTGAACCATGATGTATTAGATGATACAAGAAACAGGATACAGGGTTTTGCAAAAGTGAACTTTGATATTACAGATTGGTTCTCATTCTTTATTCGTGTAGGTACCGATTTAGTTACCCAGAATTTCGAGCGTATTGACCAGTACGGTCACTGGTATAACCCACAGGGTTATTTGAACTTTACCACAAACAGGGTACAGGAAACAAACGCTGATTTCTTGTTAATGTTTAAGAAAGCAATTAGCGATGATTT
>JASJGS010000187.1:0-16355 GCA_033791445.1 Bacteroidales bacterium
ATAATAATCCAGGGAAATGGTGATTATGAAGCAGCAAAGGCAATGATTGAAGAAAATGGATTCATTCGCGATGATTTGCAAAAAGACCTTGATAGGATATCAGAAGCAGGGATCCCTAGAGACATTCGTTTTTTGCAGGGAAAAGAAATTGTTGGGATATAGAAATTTAATTTCAGAGTTGAAAGCCCGGATTATAATATTCCGGGCTTTATTAACCTCTAAGCATGACTGGTACGTTTATAATATAAGTTAATTGAGAAATAATAATTTGTCAATCATCAGTGTTTACTATATATTTAAAGTAAGGTACTTAAGGACATTTGTCTAAAATGGTACATGGTTTTAACATATACAAACGATCTACCAGCAAGATCCTTTTCTTGTTATGGATATTTATTTGTGTGACCAATCCGTCTTTTGGTTTTGATTATGAGTCGGAGATTCAATTAGGTGACACTATTTTACTTAGAGCAGGCGAATTTATAATATATGATGATTCTGCTTATTATGCGAACAAAGACACACTTATCATTGTTCCTGAGAATACTCCCTATTCTACTACCTATAATCAGAGCTTGGAGAGTAAAAGCATGTACGATTCCCTATATGTTTGGGCTGAAAAGAGACCTTTTATAAATAATATACTGAGGTTAATTGTAACCCAAAATTCAGCAAACGAAACGGAAGAAGGTGCAAATACAAATAGTGAATCACGCTTTGTTCCTTATTCTGGAAAGACAATTAGAAATATAAGGTTAGCAAAGGCGGACCCATTTGGTCCTGGAATTAATGACACAGTTTTTTCTGAAACAACTTCTCTGGAGAATTTCCTGAACAAAACCCATTCAAAAACCAGGGACAAGGTAATTTTGAACAATTTATTAATGGATAAAGGCGACCAGTTAGATCCATACAAGGTTTCAGACAATGAAAGAATTTTAAGAAACTTACCTTTTATTCAAGATGCCAGATTAATAATTATCCCTATTTCAGCAAATGAAGTAGATATTTTGGTGCTTACTAAAGATCAATACTCATTTGGGTTTGGTTTTAATCCAACTCACATACAGGCTGGAACAATGGATATATATGACCAGAATTTGTTTGGCTTAGGCCATAAAATCCGAGGTCAATTTCTTTACGATTTCAACGATACTTTACCAACATGGTGGGGTTATGGTTTCGATTACACTGCCCAGAACCTCTTTGGTTCATTTATCGCTGCTAAGGTAAGCTACGTCGATGCATTCGGTTCAGAAGAAATTGGAATTCATGCTGAGCACAGACTAATAACACCAGATGTAAAATATAGCTATGGATTTGAAAACACCATAACCTATACTCTTGATAATCTAGATGTTTCAGATACAATTTTTAAATTACGTTATGTATATCAGGATTATTGGTTTGGAAGGTCTTTTAAGTTTTCAAGTCAGCGAGATCGAATAATTCTTTCCGGTCGTTTCATAAACAATCATGTCCATGAAAGACCAAATTTATCGGAAACAAAATATCATTACTTACAAAAATACGAGCTATACCTCGGCAGCATTGCCTTCTCAAGGGAGAATTTCTATAAAATGCACCTAATTTATAATTTTGGGAAAACAGAGGATATACCCTATGGAGCACTATTCGAAATAACTGGCGGTTGGGAAAATAATGAGTATTTTGACAGATATTATACTAGCCTCGAGATTTCACATGGCAAGATTTACCCCATACTTGGATATCTATATCTAAAGGGATCTATTGGAGGCCTTCTTAATAAGAATTCATTTGAGCGAGGATTATTTCAGGCTAAAGCAAATTACTTCTCGCATTTAATATCGGCTAATCGTTTTAAAATAAGACAATTCGTTAATATAGACTATATGAATGGTATCAGGCGCTATGCAGATGAAAAAATTTACATTCGGAATAACAATGGAATAAGAGGATTATGGTCATATGATGTTTCAGGAACCCAAAGACTTTTTGTTAACCTTGAAACTGTATTCTTTTCACCCTATTACTTTGCAGGTTTCAGATTCACTTTTTATTCTTTTGTAGATGTTGGGATTATTGGTGAATCAGGTAAAGATTTTTTTAATAATCCCATTCATACAGGATTGGGCTTCGGTATTCGAATCCGGAATGAAAACCTATCATTTAAAACCCTGCAAATAAGACTTGCATTTTATCCTACTCTTTCTGCAGATTATACAAAGCAGTTATTATTAGATGTTTCTGGTGAAAGATACTATAGGCCAGCAAGATTTAATGTGTATCGACCTGAGATTCTTGAGTTCAAATAATTATTATCATAGCTAATTTGCTTTTCCAAAATAAATATCCTTAATATAAACACTTCAATTAAAATCATTTTACGAATAATAAATCAATAAACTTTAAGTATTTCATTTCTGGTATTAGTCCTAAAAAAGAACTATTTTTGTATTTAATTAAATTAATTATAAACAATAAATTAAACATTTACTATTATGTCTGTATTAGTTGGAAAAAAAGCTCCATCATTTAGAGCTCCTGCAGTTGTTAACGGAGGAGAAATGGTTGATGGCTTTTCGTTAGAACAATATTTAGGGGAAAAATATGTAGTTTTTTATTTTTACCCTGCTGATTTCACCTTTGTATGTCCTACCGAAATCCTAGCTTTTGAGAAAAAGATTGAAGAGTTTGAAAAAAGAAACGTAGCAGTCGTTGGTTGCTCTGTTGATTCACAATTTAGTCATTGGAAATGGCTTCAAACAGAGTTGAAAGACGGTGGAATTAAAGGTGTTAAATATCCTTTGGTTGCTGACCAGGCAAAAACAATTGCTGAGAACTATGATGTATTGGCCGGTGAGTATGAGTACGATGATAAAGGAAAGATTGGTTTTGAAGGAACTCCTATGGCTTACAGAGGATTATTTTTAATTGATAAGGAAGGCCTTGTCCGCCACCAGGTTGTGAACGACATGCCATTAGGGAGAAGTGTGGAGGAAGTTCTTAGAATGATTGATGCATTGCAGTATTTCGAAAAGTATGGTGAAGTTTGCCCTGCTGACTGGCATCCAGGTGAAACTGCTATGAAAGCTACCCAGGAAGGTGTTGCTGAATATCTTGCAAAAAGCTAAAAATTATAACTTATAGATAAAAGGTTGTTCCAAAAGAACAACCTTTTTTTATTCCATACAAGACAGTGCATTCTTAGTTATTCATAATTACTTGTTTAAAATACAAATCAGATCTTTCTATTATTTTTTGTATATTTTGAAACTAAAACTTCTATGTCGTTTTAACCATTATGCTTAACCTATTTGAAAAGTATATTTCAGATAATAACCTTTTTCAAAAGGATGAAAAGATACTTCTGGCTGTCAGCGGTGGAATTGATTCAATGGTTATGGCTCATCTTTTTAGCAAATGCGAAGCAGATATTGGTATCGCGCATTGCAATTTTCAACTTAGAGAGGAAGAATCAGATAGGGATGAGCAGTTTGTTTTGGATTATGCTTCAAAAGTAATGGTACCAATCTACTCAAAAAGATTTGATACCAGCGGTTATGCCCTGGAAAATAAAATTTCTATTCAAATGGCTGCAAGAGACCTTCGTTACCATTGGTTTGAAGAAATTCGCAGAGCATTTAAGTATGATTGGATTTCTCTTGCACACAATCAGGATGATATTGTGGAAACCTTTTTAATTAATCTTGCCAGGGGAACCGGGATAAGGGGGTTATCTGGTATTAAAGTAAAAAGTAATCGGATTATTAGGCCATTTCTCTTCGCATCCAGGTCTGCAATTGAACAATATCAAAAAAATAATGAGATACAATTTGTTGAGGACTCCAGCAATGCTTCGGTAAAATATAAGCGCAATAGGATTCGGCATAGAATCATTCCTCAATTTGAAAAATTGAATCCAAAATTCAAGAACAATGTAATTGAGACAATTGAAAATATAAGTAAAACCCATGATTTATTTGTGGATCAGATCTCTCAAAAAACGAATTCAATCATTCAAAAAAAAGGTGGAAACATTTTCATAGACATTAAAAAATTACTAATCCATGGCCATACGGCAACCTATTTGTATGAAATTCTTACGCCATATGGATTTCCTCACCAGTCAATACCCCAGATCATTGAATCTTTGCAGTCAAACTCCGGGAAACAATTTCTATCAAACACTCACCGATTACTTAAGGATAGAAATCATTTAATTATTACTCCTCTTGAAAGCCTGCATGAATCGGAATATAAAATTGAATCCACGGTAAGCAAATTAGAGTCTCCAATAAATCTAATAATTCAAAAAATTCCCAGGACAACTGACTTTAAAGTTCCTACATTAAACAATATTGCTATTCTTGATTTTGATCTTTTGAAGTTTCCGCTTATTTTAAGAAAATGGAAAAAGGGAGATCGTTTTCAACCTCTGGGTATGAAACAAAGCAAAAAAGTTAGTGATTATTTCATCGACCAAAAAATTTCCTTAGTTGAAAAAGAGAAAACCTGGCTACTAATCTCAGAAAACCAGATAGTTTGGATTGTTGGTTTTAGAATTGATGACCGATATAAGGTTACTAAGGAATCAAAGCAACTGATTCAGTTTGAGATAGTCACTGAATAGTTTTTATTGGATACCGAACCAGGATGAAGCAAATAATAACATTTTAACTCTTCTCCAGGAGCTAAATTCAGAATAAAACTTACTTGCCAACCAGAAATAGTTATTTTATTCCGATATTTTCACGAATTTCAGAAAAGAAGTCATGAATCCCACTAATATTTCTTTTTTTGATCATCTTTGCCAGTATATCTAGCTTCTGCTGGATATTTTCTATTTGATTAATGGTATATGGATTCAGAAGAATTTCAGAGAGCAGGTAGTTATCCTCCGAAAGAAGGCCACGTGAAATATTTAAATGCTTTTTAAATGTAGTACCTGGAACCTCTAATTCCTTCATGCATGAACCAAAAATAATCGATGATGCGAAGGGAATGGATAACGAATATGCAATTGTCTCATCGTGTTTTTTGAAACTGTATTCAAATATGTTTATTTGAAAAGAATTATAGAATTTTCTAAAAAAAGCTTTGCCAACCTCATCTGATTCCTTAATAATAATGGCATTTTGGTTTCTAAGTTCCTTAACATTTCCAAATGTTGGTCCAAACATTGGATGCGTTGATACAAACCTGAATTTTGAATTCAAGTAATAATCTTTGAGTCCGTTTTTTACCGATGCAATATCTGATATAATACAATCCTCAGGCATATAGGGAAGTACCTCATTAAAAACTTTTATGGTATGTTGTAGATCAACAGAATTTATTAATAATTCAGGTCTGAACTTTTCGAATTCTTCATACTCTAGAAATCTTTGAGAATTAAATATATATCGCAGTTTCTCTTTAACAGGATCATATATCCCCACTTCGTGATCTAAGCAAAGTGATTCTGCCAACCATGTCCCCATTTTCCCCGCACCAAGTATTAAAATCCTCATTCTATATATTTAATTATAAGTACTTTTTTTAAATTATTTCTGATTTTTGTAAAGAAGAATAAAATCTGCCAGGGCTATTGCTGCCACCGATTCCACTACCACAGGAACCCTCAGTGCAATACACAGGTCATGCCTACCCTTAACTTCCAGATCAGTCAATTGCCCGGATTCCATATCCATGGTTTTTTGTTTCTTAGATGTACTGGAAGTTGGTTTCACTGCAACCCTAAAAACAAGATTATTCCCGTTGGTTAAGCCCCCATTAATCCCTCCAGCAAAATTTGAAGCCGTAGTGCCATCTTTCTCAACAATGGCATCATTATGTTTGCTGCCCTTCATTCGAGCTGCTTGAAAACCAGATCCAAATTCAATGCCTTTTATTGCAGGAATTGAAAATACCAAATGGCTTATCACCGCTTCTACTGAATCAAAGAAAGGTTCCCCCAGGCCAACAGGCAAATTCGAAACTACACATTCAACAATACCACCGATTGAATCATTTTGTTCAAGAGCATTTTCTATGGCCTTCTCTATATTACTATTTCCCCCAGCTTCAATTAAATTTGCCGCAATATCTAATTCACCAGCTACTTTTTTTGCAATTACTCCTGCAGAAACCAATCCCAATGTTAATCGGCCAGAGAAATGGCCACCACCCCTATAATCATTAAAGCCATAATACTTTTTATCTGCTACAAAATCAGCATGACCGGGCCTGGGAACTCTTACAAATTGAGAATAATCTTTTGATTGGGTATTGGTATTTCGAAAAATCACAGTTAGCGGAGCCCCAGTGGTTTTATTGTTAAAAACCCCACTAATTATTTCAGGGATATCGGGTTCAGTCCGCGGGGTAGTTCCCTGCGCACCACTTCGTCGTCGACTTAAATCAGCTTTGAAATCTTCTGGTTTTAGATCTAGTCCTGGAGGACAGCCATCAATGACCACTCCAACTAATGCCCCATGGGATTCCCCGAAGATTGAAACTCTAAAAATGCGTCCAAAGCTATTCATAAACAATTCCTCCAATATTACTTATATCAACAAAAAAATCAGGCCATGATTTAGAAACACTTTCGGCTTTCTCAATAATCACTGGACCAGTTGCGCCAATTGCTGCAGTTGCTCCAGCCATAGCTATTCTATGATCACCGTGAGAATAAATACTACCCCCTTTAATCTCCCCTCCATCAATAAACATTTCGTTATCATGAATTAAAACCTTAATACCAAGTTTGGCAAATTCCTGTTGAAGAGTTTTTGCCCGATTGCTTTCTTTAATGAATAACCTCTCAGTTCCAGTTAAATGACTAGTACCCTCACAATAGGCGGCAAGAGTAACAAGAGGAGGTGCAAGGTCAGGGCAATCAGTTATATCCATGGAAAAGGCCTTTAGCTTCCCGTTTGACACTTTTACAGAATTTTCCTTTATCTCCAAATCAGCACCTGCCATCTCTAAAGCTTTTAGAATTTGAATATCCGCCTGCTTAGATTTGGTATCCAGATTTGTGACCTCAAGCTCGCCACCAATAGCCCCTGCAACAAGAAGAAAAGCAGCTCCACTCCAATCACCTTCTACAGGATATTCATGTGCCTTATATTTCTGATTCCCTTTAATAGTAAATATCTTATAATTTGTGTGCTCAACTTTTACTCCAAAATCTTCCATAAGCCTCATAGTCATATCGATATAAGGCTTACTCTTCAGATTGTCAATTATTATTTGAGAATTTCCATCCACCAAAGGCAGACTCATAAGCAGACCTGTCAGAAATTGCGAACTTTGAGATCCATCGACCTTTGTATTTCCTCCACTTAAAGGACCTTTTATACGAATTGGTAAATAACCATTGTTCGTAGAAACCTTTACTCCAAGATCCTCAAGTGGCTCCACCAACATATCAACCGGCCGATCAATTAATGAGCCTGTTCCATCCAGGGTTATCTCAATATCATGCAAGGCAGCAACTGCAGAAAACATCCTTATGGATAAACCAGATTCCTCACAGTTAAGAGTAGTCTTTAATATATTATTGCCTCCATGAATAACAATATCTTCACCAATTTCTTCAATGGTAGCCCCTAAGTCTTTTGAAACTTGCATCGCTGCCATTGCATCATCACACCTGGATGGATTCCTGAGAAAGGTCTTCCCATTTGCCAACAAACCAGCAACAATCCCTCGGATCATCATACTTTTGGATGGTGGAGCTTTTACCGAGCCTGTTATTTTTGAAGTCGCTACTTTAATTATTGTTCCAGATTTTGACATATCGAAATATTAAGCCAAACAGGTTTTTTTAACCATTTGTGTTTAACCAATCTTTAAAATAATTCTCAAGAATGCTGAATTTTGTATTCCATTCAACCGCATTTCCAATTCTACTAAGCAGAATAAAATGAATACCATCCCCATCTCTTTTTTTGTCAGACTGAAGAGCTGAAATAATCTGATCCTCATCCAAATTAATGTCTACAATCAAATCTGTTGACTTAATGAATGAGCTTATTCTAACTGCAGCTTCAGATGATAGCAATCCTTCTTTTTCAGAAATATAAACCGCAACAAGCATTCCATAAGCAATAGACTCTCCATGGGTGAGACCATGGGCTTTTTCAATAGCATGGCCAAAAGTGTGTCCAAAATTTAGGATTCGTCTTATTCCACCTTCCAACTCATCAAGCTCAACAATTTCCTTTTTCATATTGATGGAGGTCCAAACAATATTTTGGATAAACCCAGGTTCCAGGTTCAAAAGACTATCTAAATTTCCTTCAATTTCCTTAAATAATAAAACATCTCTAATCAGAGCATATTTTATAACTTCAGAAAAACCAGATACCAATTCCCTCTTAGGCAAGGTAGACAGCACCGAATCAAAACACAAAACAAATTCAGGCTGATTAAATACACCTATAATATTTTTAGTCCCGCCCAGGTTAACTCCATTCTTTCCTCCCACGCTAGCATCCACCTGTGACAACAAGGTTGTAGAAACAAATCCAAAACGAACTCCTCTCATGTAAGTGGATGCAACAAAACCTGCAACATCACAAACTACTCCTCCGCCAATGCCCAGGATAAAGGAGGATCGATCAGCACCTAATTTTAGCAACTCATCAAAAATTAATTCTACAGATTTCAAGTCTTTAAACCTCTCCCCTGCTTTGATTTTTATAACAGGAAATTCGGGGAAATCACCTGAATACAAGCGATACACATTTTCATCAGTTATAATAAATACATTCTTCTCAGGAAGGTATTCGGATTTAACAGGAAAAGACTCTCCTACAAGAACTACAGAAGATCCTCTCCCTCCTTTTATCTCTAAAATCTTTGATCTCACGTGCATTGCAATTAACAGAAAAAGCTATTTTAACAAGTCTCGAAATTAACTATAATTAATTGACTTTTAGTTGATTCTTCACTCATTCATTATAACTGTTTGTTTATTGATAGATTCCTGGTGAATCGCCTTGAATATATTTGAAATGAAATCTTCACTCAATCCTAAATTTTTACCAAGTTCTTTTCTTTCAAGCAGGATTTCAGACCACCTGTTTGTTTGAAGAATAGTAACTTTATTTTTCTTTTTAAATTCCCCTATCTTCCCTACTACATCCATCCTATTTCTAAAGATATGAAGAATTTCATCATCAATCTGATCAATTTTCAATCTCATTAATTCCATGTCATGCTTCAAGCCATTCATTCCACTTATATCAGGCTCTCTCCAAATAAGTGAATCCAAAATTTCTTTAAGATGTTCTGGTTTAACCTGCTGATCTTTATCACTAAGAGCTGCTTCAGGGTTGATATGAGATTCTATAAATAGGCCATCAAAATCAAGGTCTGCAGCTTTCTGACAAACTTCCTTAAGAAGGTCTCGCCGGCCACATATGTGACTGGGATCAACTATAATAGGCAAATTTGGAAATCGCCTTTTTAGCTCAATAGGTATTTCCCAATGCGGCTTATTTCGATAAGGCGATTGACCGTAGTGAGAAAATCCCCTGTGAATGGCCATAAGTTTTTTTAATCCTGCCTTATTCATGCGTTCCAGGGCACCCACCCATAAGTCAATATCCGGATTAATCGGATTTTTAACAAATACAGGAACGTCTTTACCTCCCAGATAATCTGCCAGCTCCTGCACGGCAAAAGGATTTGCAGTAGTTCTGGCTCCAATCCACAATATGTCAACACCATGATCAAGTGCTTCTTTGATATGGTATGCATTCGCAACTTCAGTTGCAATTAGTAAACCTGTTTCTTCTTTTAACTTCCTCAACCAGGGTAAGGCAACAGCACCCAATCCTTCAAAGTTTCCGGGTCGAGTCCTAGGCTTCCAAATTCCTGCACGGTAAACTGGTATACCCAATTCAGCAACCCTGCGGCCCGTTTCCATTACTTGTTCCTCTGTTTCAGCACTACAAGGACCAGAAATAAAAAGTGGCATTTCCAGGTTTTTATTATTTATTTTAATATCAACAATATCGAGTGATGAATTCATTCTTACTTAATTTATAAGGTTATTTTTTATTCTATTTAATGCCTCCTTAAATACTTCTACATTGCTACAAAGTGAGATTCGCAAGTAATTCTTCCCCTGGCTACCAAATATTACACCAGGAGTAATAAATACACTTGATCTTAAAAGAATTTTATCTGAATAATCTATAGAGCTACCTCCATTTTCTGGAATTCTCCCCCAAACAAACATACCAGATTGATCTTTATTGTATTCACAATCTAATTCCTCTAAAATATTCCAGACATAGTTACGCCTTTGCTTATATACCTCATTAAGAGTATCAAACCATGATTGAGGAGAAGATAAAGCTTCAATAGCACCCTCCTGAAGAGGAAGGAACATACCAGACTGTATATTACTTATTACCTGCAATACTGATGATATATAGTTTTGGGCTCCAATTACCATTCCAATCCTCCAGCCTGGCATATTGTAAGACTTACTTAAAGAATTTAGTTCCAAAGCTACATCCCATGCATTATCTACAGAAAAGATACTCATTGGTTCATCATTTAAGATAAAACTATATGGATTGTCGTTACATATTAGAATATTATGGCGACGACCAAATTCAACCAATTGTTCGAACAACTCTTTTGTAGGTCTGGTTCCGGTTGGCATATGCGGGTAATTCACCCACATAATTTTCACTTTTGAAAGATCTTCTTTTTCAAGTTTATCAAAGTCAGGATACCAATTATTCTCTACTTTTAACTTATAAGGCCAAACTACACCTCCGACCAACTCTGCAACAGAGGAATAAGTTGGGTAACCAGGATCAGGAACCAAAACGAGATCACCTGGGTTTAGGAATGCCATAGAAATATGAAAAATCCCTTCTTTTGACCCTATTAATGGCAAAACCTGACTTTCAGGATCAATTTCAATTCCATAGAACCTCTTATACCATGATGTAAATGCATTTCTTAGTTTCGATATTCCCTTGTAGCTCTGATAACCATGAGCGGTATTTTCAAAAAGGCTATCATTTGCTTTCTCTAATGTCGATTTAGGTGGGGGCAAATCTGGACTACCAATACCCAGATTTATTACTTTGTGACCCTCTGTATTCATCTGTTCAATTTCTCTCAATTTTCTTGAGAAATAGTATTCCTGAACAGTATCTAGGCGTGAAGCGGGGACTATACTCATAGTATCTTCCTTCCTTTTTTATATTCACCTAAAATACCAAGGTCTCCAGTGAATGGTTTTATTGCTTTAAGAGCCTGGCGGTATAAGGTCTCATTCTCGTAAAGCATATCGACATAAAAGTGATACTCCCATTCTTTGCCAACTATGGGCATAGATTGTATTTTAGTCAGGTTCAAATTATAAAAAGATAAGGTGGATAAAATTTTAGACAGGCTTCCAATTTTATGTGACAAAGAAAAGAATAATGATGTTTTGTTATTTTCTTCAACTGGATTGAGATTGCCGTTTTCAGACAAAATTAGAAATCGCGTATAGTTCATTTTATTTGTCTCAATGCCCTCAGCCAGAATCTCAAGATTATATTTCTCAGCTGCCAAAGAGCTTGCAATAGCTCCAACTCCCATTTGTTTCTTATCATTTATATCTTTTGCACTTAAAGCAGTATCAAGGCTTTCGATTAACCTAATTTCAGGATAGTTATCAAAAAACACCTGGCATTGTAAAATTGCCATAGGGTGGGAATAAACTTCTTTGATATCAGAGATTTTTTGCCCTGGGCAGGCAACAAGGTTTTGATTAATCCGAAGGAATACTTCACCTACAATTTTCCGTTTGGATTCCATTATTAAGGTATAATTCGGCAATATACTCCCGGCAACAGAATTTTCAATGGCCATTATACCGTAATCGGCCTTTCTTTCTTTAAGTGTTTTAAACAGATCCCTAAAAGTATTTCTTGGAACTATCTCAATTTTATCTGTTTCAAAATAAGCTCTCGCTGCAATCTCATGAAAAGCACCAAACCCTCCCTGGATGGCAATCCTATAATTTCTTGATTCGTCTTTATTCATATTCAACAGCATTACATCATTAAGTCAAAAACAACCTACTTGACTCCAAATATTTAATCAATTTCAATTAACTTCAATTATAGAAACTATTATCAAATATCATTTTTAGGCAAAAAAAAAGTCCCATTAAAATGGGACCATTATCTATTATATATAAACATCCCTATTCGGTACTTAAACCAAAATAAAAAAAGTTAATAAAATGATAGAAAGTGGCCATAATATCTATAATATTGATGCAAAATTACTTAATTTATTATTAAGTCCAATACTCTTTTCCTAAAATAATTTTGGATAAATAAATTTCTTTCTGATTTTTACAGACATTACAATTTCATATTTGATTTATATTTCAATGAGAAAAAAGGAAAGATTCAAAAAGATTATTAACTATTTTAATGAAAATGTTCCTATCGCAGAAACAGAACTTGATTATAAAGATCCTTTCAGTTTGCTTGTTGCTGTAATACTTTCAGCTCAATGTACAGATAAAAGAGTCAATCTTATTACTCCTCCTCTGCTTAAAAGATTACCCGATGCAAAAACTATGGGAAAGGCCAGCCAGGAAGATATTTTTGAATTTATAAAGAGTTGTTCATACCCAAACAATAAAGCAAAGCATTTAAAAGCTATGGCTTCAATGCTTGAAGAACAATTTTATGGTGTAGTTCCCTCAGAAATAAATGAGCTACAGAAGTTACCAGGTGTTGGACGAAAAACTGCTAATGTTATTGCTTCTGTGGTATATAATAAACCTGCTATGGCAGTAGATACACATGTATTTCGAGTATCCGCCAGACTAGGCTTAACCTACCGCGCTAAAAATCCACTTGATACTGAAATGCAACTCATTAAATTCATTCCAGAGGAGCTTATTCCTAAAGCACATCATTGGCTCATACTTCATGGACGTTATGTATGTATTGCTCGAAAACCAAAATGCCAGGAATGTGGACTAAGCCCTTATTGTAAATATTATGAGGGTCTAAAACGCAAGGATATTTGAATTAGGATTAAGCATTATAAGGGAATATCTTAAAAAGAAATACCGCATAAATATAGAATCGTGGTATCCTCGCCAATGCAAAAACCCAAAAATGATTGAAAGGATATTTCAGTAATCCTGCTACTATATTAAATAAAGAGAATGGTAGTGGAAATAATGCCGTAAAAATTATAAGTACACCACCCCACTTTCTTATTTTGGTGGCATGTTTTTCAAGCTTGGTATCTAAATATAATTTGATTCGAGGAATTTTACGAAATAAGGTCCCAATGTAATACGAAATAAAGGAAGCAAAATAGGAAATTAATGCCAAACAGGTAATCATTAAGAATGGTTGTGCAAACTTTTGACTCCAAACAATGAAAAAATCCGGAGGTATTATCCCAAAGCCAATTTCAGAAAAGGAAAAAAGTACAATAACCTGCCAGTCTGGAATATTATCGATTACTGAAACAAAAATATAATCAGTATCAATTATAAATCTTTCGGCTAACCATAAAAGTACCAGGATTACAATAAATATTAAAGCTGCCTTCAGTCCCTTAGAATATATAAATTCATAAAATCCTTTCCTTTTGTAATAGGCATGATACAGATTTATTCTATTCTTTGATTTGCCTGTTTTTCTTGAGGATTCCATACATACAAATCTATTTAAAAAAAGCCACAGATTTCTTTATTATCTTTACTTTTTCAATCCTATCCAGTATTTTCATAACAGTCCTTTTAACATGGAAAGAATATATCTTGATTTTAATGCTACCACCCCCATTCATCCGGAGGTAGCTGAAGCTATGAAGCCCTATCTGGTAGAATATTTTGGCAACCCTTCTAGCCAGCATTGGTATGGGAATCAATCGAAGATAGCAATTGAAAGAGCCCGGCAACAAATTGCAACATTCCTCAATTGTAAACAGGACGAAATTATATTCACCAGTGGTGGAACTGAGTCGAACAATATGGCATTAAAAGGCCTTACCATGGCCAATAGAAATAAAGGCAATCATATAATAACATCATCTATTGAACATCCTGCAATTTTAGAAGTGTGCAAATACCTTGAAAAAACGGGATTTACTATCAGTTATCTACCTGTAGATGAATACGGGCTAATCCATATAGACGATGTACGAAATGCTATTCAACCAGACACCATTCTTATAAGTGTTATGCATGCAAATAATGAGGTTGGAACCATTCAACCGATTAAAGAGATAGGTGAACTAGCCCAATCAAACAATATTTTATTCCATTCAGATGCTGCACAATCTGCAGGAAAATTGGAGATTAATGTTGAAGACCTGGGTGTAGATGCCTTATCACTGGCCGGTCATAAGGTTTATGCACCAAAAGGGATTGGTGTCCTTTACCTTAAAAGGGGGACTCAAATAGAAAAACTAATGCATGGTGCAGACCATGAAAGAAACCTAAGGGCTGGGACTGAAAATGTCCTGGAAATTATTGGACTTGGGAAAGCTTGTGAATTGGCTGGTAACAACTTAAATACCCATGTCCAATACCTAAGTGAAATAACAGAGAGTCTTTATAATACATTAAAAAAAGAATTAAAAAATATACACTTGTTGGGTCACATGGAATTAAGACTTCCCAACACCTTGAACATAGGTTTCAAAGGAATAGAAGCCAATATTATTTTGTCGGAATTAAGTAACATTGCGGCCTCAGCCGGAGCTGCCTGTCATGCTGACCAGGTAGACATTTCCCATGTTCTGAAAGCAATGAAAGTTCCTGAAGAACTTGCCATGGGTGCTATCAGATTTTCAACTGGGGTCATGAATACCAAAGAAGAAATAAACATAGCTGCATCAGAAATTATAAAAACAATCAAAAAATTACAATCAAATGAAGAACAAGAAGCACCTGGAAAACCACCTTCAGCTGATGAGATTAAACTTACTCATTTCACTCATGGCTTGGGTTGTGCATGTAAAATGCAACCCCAGGTTCTTGAACAGGTTTTAAAAAGTTTTCCAGTTATAAACGATAAAAACATACTTGTTGATCTACAAACCAATGATGATGCAGTTGTATACAAAATTAATGATGAGCAGGCAATTATGGGCACGGTCGACTTTTTTACACCAATTGTTGATGATCCGTATTCTTTTGGTGCTATTGCTGCCGCCAATGCTCTTAGTGATATATATGCAATGGGAGGAGATCCTTTATTTGCCATGAACATAGTTGGATTCCCAACTAACCGTCTACCTATCGCAGTACTCCAAGAGATATTGAAAGGAGCCAATGATAAGGTGATGGAAGCTGGGATTGGAATTTTAGGTGGTCATACAGTTGAGGATACTGAACCAAAATTTGGAATGGTTGTTACAGGGATAATTCATCCAGAAAAAATCCTTAGAAATTCAGGTGCTATTTCTGGTGATTTACTGATTCTCACAAAAGCAATTGGAACTGGTATTCTTTCCACAGCCACTAAAAAAGGGTTGGTATCAGAAAGCAGCATTCGTACCGCAACCCAATCTATGGCAACCTTAAATAAGACGGCTGCTGATCTGGCTAAAAAGTTTCCAATTAATGCCTGCACTGATATTACAGGATTTGGCCTATTAGGTCATCTCCTTGAAATGGCAAAAGCAAGCAAGGTTCATGCCCAGGTGCAAGTTGAAAATGTACCTCTACTTCCAGATGCATTTGATTTTGCATCAAGTGGTATTATACCTGGCGGTACCAAAAGCAATTTGGAATATGTTTCTCCTTCAATAAGTTATGATGATAATGTAGGTAAAACTGATTTGATATTACTTTCAGATGCACAAACTTCGGGCGGATTATTGTTTACCATCCCTGAGGACTCATCAGTAGATTTTCTTAAGAACCTAATTGCCAGTGGTCTTGAATCTTCAAGGATCATAGGCAAGGTTCATAAACCCAGAGAAAAATACATTTCCCTTAAGAGAAGTTGAAATATAACTCTTTACTCCAAAAAAGAAACTAAATACCTTTCAATTCGTATGATCTATTTGATGAGATAACTATGCACGATTGACATTGCATTTTAATTTAAACCAATAATTATCCAACAAAAGGAATGCTTATATTTTGCATTGGAAACCTAATTGGATAAGAAAAGTAGAGAATCAAGCATATTAGCCCGAAAAAGGATAATGGAAATCGCCACTTTCAACAATGATCTGATTAAAGCGCTTGAAATATCAAGTGACTTATGTGTCCTTGTTGATAGTGAATTAAATATTCAGTATGCCAATAAAAGGGCACTTACAGTTTTGAGTTATGCTCAGCTACAAATAAAAAAGAAATCCTATACATCTATCAC
>JASJGS010000188.1:0-11708 GCA_033791445.1 Bacteroidales bacterium
AAATTTCGGAAAAAGGATTACGTTATGATTTAACTGTGCCTTTCGCACGTTACGTTGTTCAAAACAGAAACGACATTAATTTCCCATTTAAACGTTACCAGATTCAACCGGTTTGGCGTGCAGACCGACCTCAAAAAGGTCGCTATCGCGAGTTTTATCAATGTGATGTGGATGTGATTGGTAGCAAATCACTTCTTTCTGAGATAGAATTGGTGCAAATAGCTGATGAGGTATTTAAAAAATTGCGATTAAAGATTCTTATAAAAATAAATAACAGGAAGGTTTTGGCTGGTATCTCTGAGTTAATGGGTCAGTCTGAACAAATGATGAAAATAACCATTGCTATTGACAAAATTGAAAAGATCGGCCTTGAAAAAGTTAATCAGGAATTGTTGGAGGCTGGGATTCCAAAAGGATCTATTGAAAAGTTACAGCCAATCCTTACTTTTGAAGGCACTTCCATTGAGAAGTTGGAACTGTTGTCAGGGCTTCTATCCTCATCTGAAATTGGCATGCAGGGAGTTAATGAATTAGAGGCAGTATTGGATTATCTATCACCTTTTGAGTTAGAATCAGAAATTCAAATTGATTTGTCATTAGCCCGTGGCCTCAATTATTATACAGGCGCAATCATTGAGATTGCTTCAAAAGATATGGAAATCGGGAGTATATGTGGGGGAGGTCGTTACGATGACCTGACAGGTGTCTTTGGGTTGAATGATGTTTCAGGTGTAGGCATATCTTTTGGTGCTGACAGAATATATGATGTTATGTTGCAATGCGATTTGTTTCCAAAGGAACTGGCCCAAACAACTCAATTGATGTTTGTGAATTTTGGAGAGGAGGAAGAAAAGCATTGCCTCACCATTCTTAAAGAGGTCCGTGCCGCTGGAATTTCAGCTGAATTGTATCCTGATCGTGCCAAAATGAAAAAACAAATGTCCTATGCGAATAATAAGAACGTACATTTTGTAGCTCTTGTAGGCCAGGATGAAATGTTAGGTGGTTTTATTACGCTGCGAAACATGAAAAATGGAGACCAGGAAAAGTTAAATGTAGAGGAACTGATTTCAAAATTGTCGCATCATTAATAAAATATCTTAAGCTCTTATAATTCAAAGCAACATGCCAGGTAAAGTTCACATAATATCTTCGAAAACGCTTGGATTTGATAATATTCAGGACATTCTTGAAAATGATATAAGAATCGAATTGTCAGCTGAGGCAGAAGACCGAATTAGAAAATGCAGGATATACCTGGATAAGAAACTTAAGGATTCAGATGAACCTATATATGGTATAAATACTGGTTTTGGAGCTTTGCATGACCGATCCATTTCTAAGCATGATCTAGGTACACTACAAAAGAACCTGGTTATGTCCCATGCCTGTGGAATTGGGGATGAGGTACCACATGTAATTGTGAAATTGATGTTGTTTCTGAAGATACAGTCACTTTCATACGGAAATTCTGGGGTTCAGGTCTCAACAGTTCAACGGCTCATCGATTTTTTTAATAATAATGTCCTTCCAGTTGTATATCAATATGGATCCCTTGGAGCTTCAGGAGATCTGGCACCTCTGGCCCACATGAGTTTGCCTTTATTGGGCTTGGGAGAGGTAAATTTTGCAGGAAAGAAAGTTGATTCTGAAGTTGTTTTAAAAAAGTTTGGTTGGGAGCCTTTAGACTTGCAAAGTAAGGAAGGACTGGCTTTGTTAAATGGTACGCAATTCATGAGTGCTTTTGGTGTAAACTGTCTACTCAAAGTATTCAAGTTATCGCAATTAGCTGATGTGATTGGTGCCTTATCATTGGATGTATTTGATGGCAGAATAGAACCTTTTTATGAAAATGTGCATCTTATCAGGCCCCATAAAGGGCAAATCAAGACTGCCAGAAGAGTAAGGCATGTGTTAAAAAATAGTGATTTATTAGCCAAAGAAGGTAAAGCAATACAAGATCCATATTCTTTTCGGTGCATACCGCAGGTTCATGGTGCTAGTAAAGATTCTATAAACTATGTGGCTTATGTATTTAAGAATGAGATAAATTCCGTTACCGATAATCCAACTATCTTCCCTGAGGAGGATTTAATTATTTCAGCAGGTAACTTTCACGGCCAACCACTTGCATTGGCTCTTGATAATCTTGCGATTGCCATGGCAGAACTGGGTAACATTTCTGAAAGGCGTACCTACCAGCTTCTTTCTGGTCAGAGAGACCTTCCTCCTTTTTTAATCGCTAATCCGGGATTGGACTCAGGTTTTATGATTCCTCAATATACTGCTGCCTCAATGGTAAGCCATAACAAACAGTTGTCAACACCTGCTTCAGTTGATTCAATAGAATCTTCGAAGGGGCAGGAGGATCACGTAAGTATGGGAGCGAATGCAGCTACAAAAGCTTACCAGATTTGTTTAAACCTCGAAAGAATATTGGCCATAGAGTTATTTAATGCGGCACAGGCACTTGATTTTCGCAGGCCTCTAAAATCTTCTCCATTTCTTGAAAAGATTATCAGGGAATACCGTAAAATTGTGCCATTTATTTCTTCTGATAAGCCTATGTATGAAGAAATGAATAAAACAGTAGCCTTTTTGCAGGATGTTGTATTGAATCTTCCTGAACCATAATTTAAATTTTCAAACCTCAGTTTTTGATGGTCTTTATGTTGGCAAACATAATATCTCGATATTTCATATTTAGGAGTTTTTTTAATTTTGATTCTATATTTTAATCTGATGAAATTATGGCTTTAATTGTTAATGGAACTGGTTTAACCATCGAAGATGTAGTAAAAGTGGCCCGAAATATGGAAAAGGTAAGTCTTCATCCTGATGCATTGAAGAGGATTGAAAAATGCCGGTTGATGCTCGAGAAAAAGATTGAAGCTAAGGAAATCATGTATGGTGTGAATACAGGTATTGGAGAATTCTCAGAGCTTGTATTAAGTGATGAACAGGTCAAAGATTTTCAGAAGTACTTAATATACAATCATGCTGCCGGAATTGGTGATCCTATGCCTGAAGAATATGTTAGAGGGGCGATGCTTGGTCGTATCAATGTTCATGCGCACGGAAATTCAGCTTGCCGGCCTGAGATTACACAGACACTTATTGAGATGCTGAATAAAGGCCTAACTCCATATGTATGTCAGAAAGGGTCTGTTGGCGCATCAGGGGACCTGGCACCCATGTCCCAGATTGCACTTTTACTTTTGGGAGAAGGAAAGGCATATTTTGAGGGTGAGTTGCTGGATGGTAAGAATGCCATGGAAAAAGCTGGCATACAAATACCTGGTTTAAAAGCCAGAGATGGGCTGGCAACTATAAATGGATCCAATGTTCTTACAGCTATGAGTGCATTATTTTTATATGATGCAACTAATTGGCTTAAGCAGGCCGAAATTGCGGCCGCAATGTCACTGGAGGCCTTAAAAGCCAATATGAAACCCTATTCTTCCAAATTGCATGAAGTGAGAGGATTTAAAGGCGCTATACGAAGTGCGAAAGCCATTCAGAAGCTCGTAAAAGGAGGTGACCTTCAGTTGGAAAAAATTGCATGTAAGGTTCAGGATGCTTACTCAATGCGTTCCACACCACAGGTAATAGGGACCGCCCATGACGCTCTTGAATATGCTCGGATCCAGGTTGAGATTGAGTTGAATGGAGTGGGAGATAACCCGATTTTCTTTCCTGATGAGAATTTACAAATATCTGGTGCTAATTTCCAGGGATCACCAGTTGCCCTACCCATGGATATGGCCGGGATTTCTATTACTATGGTTAGTGTGATGTCAGAAAGAAGGATGAACCGTCTGAATAATCCGGCATTAAGTGTAGGATTGCCCGCATTTCTAACAAAAGGGGCTGGTATGTTTTCAGGAATGATGCTAAGTCAGTATACTGCCGATATGCAGATTGTTGAACAAAGGATCTTGTCTGCTCCGGCTTCAATTCAATCCATTCCGGCTGCAGCTGATCAGGAAGATTTTGTATCAATGGGGATGAATACAGCGATAAAAAATTTCCAGATTTTGGATAACGCATATGGTATCCTGGGAATTGAGTTTATGGCTGCGGCACAAGCTCTGGATTTTAGAGATTATACTTTTGGGAAAGGTGTTACTAAAGCGAAGGAAGTAGTTCGAAAACATGTAGAATTCCTTGATATTGACAGACCATTATATGAAGATCATACGACTATGAAAGCACTTGTAAAATCCTGTGAAATTCTGAATGAAGTAGAAAATGAAGTTGGTCCGCTTAACTAATAATCATCAGAAGAAAACCAATAAAATGCTCTTTCAATTAAACTATATTTAATTATTGATAGTTAGGATTTTGTTTTTTCCTTTGCTGGTTATTTCTAATTTGTCGTAGTAGCATTTCCTTAAACTGATTTTCAGCCTGGTATAATTTTATTACCTTTTTTATTGGCAGTACTTTTTTAAATTGTTCATGATATGTTGTAAGTAAATCAGCTTCAGCTTTATTAAATGCAATATATTTATCTGAAATATCTTCAATTTCTTTATCAGTCAGCGTACTAAAACTTTGCCTTAGGTATTTGTCAGTATCCCTTTTCTCAAGAAGAATATCGTTTTTCTTTCTTTGATATTCATTATAAACCGGCCAGAATTTTTCAGCCTCTGCAGATGTTAATTGTAATTTCTGAGTGTAGAAAGCGATCTTCTGTGAGTTTAGCCTTTCCAGTTTTTCGATGTCATATGCCTGTGACAATCCATTGAATGAAAATACAAATATGAATATCAGGGTAAGTCCTGTGAAATTTAATTTTTTCATGATATTAAACTTAAAGTTCCTTGTATAAGGTAAATTCATCAATCCCCTCATCAATTAAAAAATAAATTAGCGTTTCTGAGGAATCATCTATATCATTCTCATTTGTTTCTATAATATTTTCGAGAATAAATGCCTCATCAAAGTCTTCGGAATAAAAATCAATATACTCTAGAGCATTGTTGCTTGAAATCATTGATTCACCTCTATTGGTGATCAGAAAATTAATGCTGTAATAACCTATCATCATGAATCCAATTATGGATGCAGCTACTAAAAGAGCTGACCATAATCTTCGAGGCCTTTTCCCTATTTCAGAATGAGTATGTTCCTCTGCCTTAATGGAATCATCGATTCTCTCTGGCAATGTTTCAAAATAATCTTTTGGAACATGGAACATGCCTTCTTTTTTCATTTTATTCAGATCAAACTCCATCTTTTATATTTTTCTCGCTGATTCCTGATTATTAGATTAAAAGTAAGTCAAAAGGTTTAATTATTACTTAAAAAATATTCAATTTTTTTTACCGCGTGATGATATGAAGCTTTTAATGCTCCTACAGAAGTTCCAAGGATCTCTGACATGTCTTCATATTTAATTTCATCAAAATACTTCATGTTAAATACCATTCTTTGTTTATCTGGCAAGGTCAGTATCGCTTTTTGCAGCTTCATTTGAATTTCATCACCGCTAAAATAAACATCACTTTCGAGTGTATTGCTCAAATAATTTTCATAATCCTCATAAGGCACAATGCTGTTTTTCTTTTTTTGTTTGATATATGAAAAGGCTTCATTGGTAGCAATTCGGTATAACCAGGTATATAATTGTGCTTTTTCCTTGAAGTTTTTAAGATTTCTCCAGGCCTTTAAAAAAGTATTTTGAATAATATCATCCGTGTCATCATGAATAATGATAATTTTCCGAACATGCCAGTATAGTTTTTCCTGATATTTTCGGACAATCAAGTTGAAGGCTTTTGTTTCACTTCCTTCATCCCTGAATAGTTCAAGAAGCTCCTTATCCGTATATGTCATTTAAATTGATCCGGATTAAAATTCTTTTTCTTCTTAGATGGTATTAGGTATGGAAGGTTTAATGGAGTTGAAATTATAATTTCAAGGACTGGGAGCTACCAGACTTTACAAAAATTCTTTTCTCAATAGTATAATAACTTGATTTCGCATATCTTGGACGGAATACAACCCTGTAATTTCCGGGTTGCAAAACAACCGTTTCATTTTTAATATCAGGACCTACATTATAAACCCATTCCAGTTCAGGCCCCTTTTGCACATATATACTACAATAACCAGGGTTGGTCATTAATAAGGTAACAATTCCAGGAACTGGTATTGTGATAGTTGTTGTAGTTGATTGTTTGATTTCAAGATCTTTAACAAAAATCCTTGGTAAAATTGGGATTTCAAGATCATACTTTCCAACAAGGTATTTCCCAGGCTCATTTACTACCTGCATGTTAATGGTACTCATGTCTCCAGCTGTTCGAACAATTACCTGTTGGTTTTTATAGCGGGTTCCATTTGATACAATTTTCATATACCCTTGTGGAACATCGGCTGCAATAATGTTGTGTTTGCCCTTATATACAACAATATCTTCTACAACAACCTTTGGAACAGTATGTACTACCATTCGGTATGTAACCAATGGATCAAGTGTAATGGTATCTGGTTTGCCTCTACGATTTATAGTATGAATATAATTGTATTTTAATTTGCCCGATTCCGTATCGTAGAATGACATATTTACATTTGTTTCAGAAGGATAGCCATCCTGATCGAGTAAATTTACCTGAGCGGTAGTTGAATTAAGGGCCTCTGAAATGACTACCCCCAAGACATTCTGGAAACTTTCTT
Source organism: Bacteroidales bacterium (assembly GCA_033791445.1). Lineage (GTDB taxonomy): Bacteria > Bacteroidota > Bacteroidia > Bacteroidales > VadinHA17 > JANTGF01. The sequence continues at coordinate 6,685 of JASJGS010000188.1, forward strand.
CTTCATCAGCATTGTAAAGTCGTCCTACACATTCAAATGTTTTCCTAAACTCTGGATCCAGACCAATTCCAATTATAAATGGTTTCAAATAAACGCCCTCTTTTTGCAACTTAGCTGAAACTTTACATGGATCCCCTTCGCATTTCTCAATTCCGTCAGTAATAAGAATTACAATATTCCTGCTATTATCACTTTTAGGAAAATCATTGCCACATTTTTCAAGAGAATTGGCAATAGGAGTGGTCCCTCTGGGTATTAAATAACGTAGCTTTTGTCGTATCTTGGATGAGTTGTTTTTTGAAAAAGGCACTTCTAGTTTTGTATCATTACAGTCCTGTGGAGGCACTGGACTCTGGTGTCCGTATACACGAAGGGCCATTTCAGTGTAGGGTGCTTTTTCAAGGCTGTCAATAGTATGGATCAAGAACTTCCTGGCGATATTAATTTTCTTATCACTTTCCCAGGTACCTGCCATACTTTGTGAGCAGTCTAAAACAAATAATATTCTTGTAACCGGGGGTTCAGTTTTATCATCGGATATTCTTATCTGAGCGAAAGAATACTCAAAACAAAAAACCCCCAACAATACTAGTGCTACTTGGGTGAAATATTTTTTCAAGGTATTAATAGAGCTGTTTCAAAAAATAAAAATAATAAAAATTCCTTTGTTTAACCCACTAACTATGTAAATGTTATTTATTTAACACAAAAGCGCAATAAAATTATTCCTGGCACAGGAAAAAATGGGATGACTAGAACTAGTTCACCCTTTAATTTTCCAATGTCAGAAAATATATCATTGTTACAGTTTAAACGATTACAAGCTGTTAAAAGTTTCTAAAAACCAGAGAATAAATGTAATTTCGCCAAGAATTTAGAAAAACTAGCAAAAATGGGGCTTAAATGTGGAATTATTGGATTGACCAATATAGGGAAAACTACTTTATTTAATTGTATTTCGAATACAAAGGCTGAAATTACCAGCTTCGCTTTTAGCTCTAATAAGTCAAATATTGGAATGGTAAATGTTCCAGATTTGAGGCTATATGAGCTGGAGAAATTCCAAAAAACTGAGAAAATCATCCCAACAAATGTCGAGTTAGTTGATATTCCTGGCTTGGCGAAGGGAGCCAGTAAAGGTGAAGGAGTGGGAAATACCTTCCTTTCAGATATTCGAAATACCGATGCACTGATTCATGTTGTACGTTGCTTTGATGATGAAAATCTACCACATATTGAAGGTTCAATAGATCCAGTAAGGGACAAAGAAATTGTTGATTTTGAATTGCAAGTACGGGATCTTGAGTCTATAGAAAAGAAAATTGAGAAACTAGCCAAGCAGGCGAAAACAGGTGATAAAACTGCAAGGGAAGGAGTCAATTCCCTTAATAAATACAAAGAGCATCTGGAGAATTTTCAACCGGTAAGAACAGCAGATGTAACTGAGGCAGAAGCTAAATTTATTGAAGACCTCTCACTACTTAGCGCCAAGCCCGTTCTTTACATATGCAATGTAGATGAAGGCTCGGCTGTTCAAGGAAACCAGTATGTGGAGGCAATGAAAGAAGTATTGAAAGCTGAAGGTTCTGAATTACTGGTGATTGCAGCTGGAATGGAAGCTGATATTGCTGAATTGGAAGAAGAAGCTGATAGGAATGAATTTCTGGAAGAAATGGGATTGTTGGAGCCTGGGGTAGACAAACTGATTCGTTCGGCTTATAAACTTCTCAACTTGAAAACCTTTTTTACAGTGGGACCAAAAGAAATCAGGGCTTGGACTATTAGTGAAGGGATGACTGCTCCCCAGGCTGCTGGTGTAATTCATAGTGATCTTGAAAGAGGTTTTATCAGGGCTGAAGTAATGCATTATAATGATTTTGTCAGTCTGGGTTCAGAACAGGCCTGTAAAGATAAAGGTAAGCTTCATATCGAAGGTAAAGCATATGTGGTTGAGGATGGCGATATACTGCATATCAGGTTTAATGTGTAATTTTTGAAACTAAATTCTAGATTTTTAAATCTATTCGTTATTCAATCACTTGCCGGTGGAAGGTTCAATCATTTACTCAATGAGGAAATTATAATAATCTGCAATTTACGATGCTGATGGACAATTTTTTAAAATTGTTATACCATTTAGCTTATTAGCTTATCTTTGCAGCTTAAAATTTATTGAAGATTTAAAAGCAAAAACTTAATGGTTGATTTAAAGAAGTTTAGTGCATTGTTAATCGGGTTGGTGTTTTTTTTATCATTAAGCCTTCTTCAGGCTCAGCAGCCGGCCGGAATACCTTCTGAACAGCCAAAACTCATTTTAGGAATCGTATTCGACCAGCTGAGGCCCGACCAGGTACAAAAATACTGGGATAAGTATGGTGAGGATGGATTCAAAAAGCTAATGAATAATGGGACAATCGTAAAATCTGCTTCCTATAGTTATTTTAATACAGCTGAAGCATCCGGGTATACTACAATTACTACTGGAACCCAACCATCCGGTCATGGTATTGTGGCGCATAGTTGGTTTGAGATCTTAAATGAAAAGCTTGTTTTTTGCACCGATGATCCTTCTGTTCAACCAGTAGGCGGTAGTTTTGAAAATGGGCCTTTTTCTCCGAGTAAGATGATGGTTTCAGGCTTTGCTGACGAATTGAAATTCTCGAACCAGCTTCAGTCCAAAGTTTTTAGTATTGGCCTTAATTATGAATCCTCAATTTTGAGTGGAGGTCATTCTGCAGATGCAGCATACTGGTTTGATGATAAATCAGGAAATTGGATGACCAGTTCATATTATTTAGATTCCTTACCAGATTGGTTAAATGAATTTAATGAGAAGAAATTTGCTGACATTTATCTTGAACGTAGCTGGGAACCATTATATCAAGCTGAAAATTATACTATTCCTCCCCCTGAATTATTGAAAAATGATAAAAACTTTCACGGAAAAACTAATTTACCTTACGACTTAGATAAACTTAGTAAAAAAGGTAGAAATGAGCGAGATTACTCCATTTTAAAGTTCACCCCATTTGGGAATACATTAATTGTGGATATGGCTGTACAGTTGATGGTTGATGAAGGGCTAGGAAAGGATACTTTCACTGATTATTTAGCAATAAATTTCTCTACTTTTGGACCAGTAGCCAATACATTTGGACAGGAATCGATGGAAATGGAGGAGGTGATGGTTAGAATGGACCTTCAACTTTCACATTTACTCCAATCGGTTGAGAATATGCTTGGGAAAGAGAATGTACTAGTTTTTATGACTTCATCACGTGGGATGCCAAAGGAATCCACCTACTTTGATGAACTTAAGCTTCCTGTGGGTCTATTTAAGAGAAACCAGGCATTGTCTCTATTGAAAAGCTATTTAAATGTCAAATATGGAACAGGAAACTGGGTGAGGGGCTTTTTTGGGAATCAAATATATTTTAACAGGCTATTAGTTGAAGATGCCGGTATCCCCTTAGATGAGATAAGGGATAATGTGGTGAATTTTATGGTTCAATTTACAGGTGTGGCACATGCCATTACAGCATCAACCCTTTACTCTGCCCATTTTGAAAATAACTTGTTTGCCCTGGTTCAGAATGGATATAATCCCAAAAGATCTGGTGATGTTATGGTTGTCTTAGGACCAGGATGGAAAATGGACGATGAAGGAATACTTGGATCAGGATATAATTATGACAGAAAGGTCCCCCTTGTCTGGTATGGGTGGAAAATTGGCAAGAATGTTGTATACAAGAATGTAGATATGGCTGATATTGCTCCAACAATTTCATTGTTGTTAAATATTCCATTACCAGATGCAAGTTTTGGTAAACCCATAATGGAGTTGGTCGAATAGTTTTTTTTAAATATGCAGATATTTATATATTTGCAAACTGATTAATTAATTGTATACGAATAAAATCGAAAAAAAATGAGAATGATTACAGTTAGAAATGTTAAAAGTTTATTGTTTTTATTGCTTTTTACAGTTTCCCTTACGGGATTTTCACAATCAATGAAAGAAGCCGTTGATGCATTTAACGAAGGTGCTTCCTTGTCAAAATCTAATCCAGAAGGCGCTATTGAAGCTTTCAATAAATGTATTGGCATTTCTGAGAAGTTGGGTGATGATGGAAGTGAGACAAAGGAAAAAGCAGAGGCTCAACTTCCATTGCTTTATTATACTGTGGCAATTAATAATTACAAAAAGAAAGATTTTGATGCCGCAATTGCTGGCTTAGAGGAGGCAAAGACTGTTTCTGATAAATATGGAAATGCCGAGATAAGTAAAAAGTCTTCAGCAGTAATTCCTCAAATTTATTATGCAAAAGGGAGTACTGAATATAAAAGTAAAGAATATGATGCTGCTCTTGCATCTATGGATAAGGCCGCTGAGTTGAATCCAAAATATGCCAAACCTTTTCTTGTAAAAGCAACGATTTACAAGGCTCAAGGCAATACAGAACAGATGTTGGCAGCTTGTGATAAAGCCATTGAAATTGGATCAACTGGTGATAAAAAGACTGCTGGGTCGGCAAAGAAACTGGCAAAAAATACTATGTTCAACAATGCTGTAGCTGCTATTGGTGCTAAAAATTGGGCTGAAGCTGAAAGAAATTTAAAATCATCTATTAAATATGGCAATGATTCTCCAGATGTTCATTACCAGTTAGGCAAAGTTTATGTAGCCCAGAAAAAATGGGATTCTGCTATTGAGTCTTTAAATGCGGCAATACAAGGTGACACAGGTGATGCTGCTGCAAAGGCAAAATATTATTATGAATTGGGCAATGCTTTTGTTGGTAAGGGTGATAATGCATCTGCATGTAGTGCATTCAAAAATGCACAATACGGGGATTATGCTCAAAATGCAAAATACCAGATTGAGACAGTATTGAAATGTAATTAGGTTTTTCTAAGAAGAATAATCTAAATCATCGGCTTAAAGTAACTATGATACCCCTTACTCTGGGGTATCTTTATTATTCTTCAAATCATTTTTGATTATTTAAAATACAGATTAATTA
>JASJGS010000189.1:0-4728 GCA_033791445.1 Bacteroidales bacterium
TTTGCGAATTGGGCGGAGCTGGATATAAATATTGATGAAGATGCTTTCCTATTAAATGGATTCACCTATTCGAATGATACTCTTAATAATTATCTGAATGTTTTTAAGGGTCAAACCTCACAGAGCCTGTCTTCAGAGCAGGTTCTTCCGGCCAGCACTATGGCCTACCTGTCATTTGGAATTAGTGATTTCAATGAGTTCTATGATAAATACAAATCTTATCTTAAGGATAACGGAAAGTATAATTCTTTTACAACTCGATTGAAAGAGGCCAATAATAAATTGGGTGTTGATATAGAAAAATTGTTTATACCTATGCTTGAGAATGAAGTTAGCATCGCTTATACTGATATTAAAAACCGAACTTTTGAAGACAATACATATGTTTTGTTTGGAGTGAAAAGCATGAATCGGATGAGTGAAGAACTGGCAGGAGTCTTGCTTGAATATGCAAATAGCAACAATACAGATGTAAATAAATTTATTTATAATGTTGACCTTGACTCTGAAACTCAATTTCCAATCTATAAATTGCCGGTTAACAAATTACCTTCCAAACTTTTTGGTAGTTTATTTTCTGATTTCGATTGCCAATTTGTAACTTTTCTTGATGGATTTCTGATTTTTGGTAATTCTGTGTCTTCTCTTTCCTCCTTTATTCATTATAATGTTCTGCAAAAAACCCTATCCCATGATTTAGACTTCCGGAATTTCAATGAGTCTTTGTCAAGCAGGTCAAACTTTTATTTTTATATGAATGTACCGAGGTCCAGTAACTTTTTAGATAAATACCTAAGTCCGGAAAGTAAAGATGGCATGGAGGAGCACCGAAAGGTGTTCAATAAAATCCAGGCTGTTGGAGTTCAATTCAGCAATGAGAACAAAATGGTTTATAACAACCTTTTTTTAAAGTACCAACCGGTTTTTCAGGATAGGGCCGAAACTGTTTGGGAGAGTTTACTTGATACTACATTACTATCGAAACCTGTTTTTGTTACGAATCATAACTCCGGTGAAAAAGACATTTTTATTCAGGATGAAAAGAATAATATTTATCTCATAAATTCAACGGGGAGGGTATTGTGGAAGATTAATCTTCCTGGAAAAATTATGAGTGAGATTTACCAGATTGATTATTTTAAAAATAGAAAACTTCAATTCTTATTCAATACCTACGGGCAGCTTCATTTGATTGACAGAAATGGGAATTATGTAGAAAAATATCCCATAGATTTAAGGTCAGAGGCAAGCAATGGTATGACTTTATTTGACTATGATGGGAGCAGAGATTATCGGATTTGCCTGGCAGCAATGGATAAGAAAATTTATTTGTTTTCAAAGGATGGGAAAACGATTAAAGGTTGGACATTCCCTCAAACTGAGAAATTAATTGAAACACCTATTCACCACTATCGGATTCAATCAAAAGATTATATTGTGTTTTCTGACAAATACAAATTTTATATTCTTAACCGCAAAGGAAAAAGCAGGGTGAATGTAAAAACAAGTATTTCAAAGCCAAAGCATCAAAATATTATTGCGGACAATAGAAAATCGGGAGCTGGATTTATTACAACTGGTGATGATGGAACTGTATATTTTATTAAGTTAAATGGAAGTGTGGAAAAAACAGTTCTCAAAGATTTTACTGGAGAACATTTCTTTGATTATAGTGATCTGGATGGCAATGGGACCAAGGAATATATTTTTATGGATGGTAATAAATTAGAAGTGTTTACAAGGGATAAAAAGCAAAAATATTCACACACATTCGAAAATGTTATAGATCTGAAACCCACTATCTATCAATTTTCTTCCCTTGATAGGAAAATTGGAGTTGTATCAACCAGGGATCATTCTATTTTCCTGTTTAATAATGATGGAAGTACTTATGAAAATTTTCCACTAATTGGACAAACTCTTTTTTCTATAGGTCGGTTTAAGAGTTCTTCTGGTAAATTTAACTTGATTGTGGGAGGTGAGGATAATTTCCTTTATAACTACGCTATCCAATAATCTATTTGTCCTACCTAATATTAAAAACAAGCAAATACAAATTTGTTGATAATAGAGAGTCATTCGATTTGCTTTAAAAAAATCAGTAAATTCGCCACAAATTAAAAAATTAATTCATGATTGTCGGTTTATTCAGGATTATACTGATTTTTTTAGTGATTTATTATGGAGTGAAGTTTTTTACCTGGCTATTTCAACTGTCTGGAGGTAATAAAAGTTCACGTTTTCAAAATAGCAAACAAAAAGAAAGTTTCAGGAAAGAAGGGGAAGTCAATATAGATTTTGCACCCAAGAAGAATAAAAAAATCGATGGAGATAACGGAGATTATATCGATTTTGAAGAAGTTAAAAAGGACTAATAATAAAGTACAACTCAGATGAAAAACATTAAATTTTCTACTGTTTTACCATACATTGTTGCCATACTTCTATTCCTTATCATTTCATTTGCCTATTATTCACCTTCTTTAGAAGGAAAAGTGTTACGTCAGGGTGATAATATTCAGTTCCGCGGTATGGTGAAGGAAATCGTTGATTACCGTACAGAATATGAAAAGGAACCCTTGTGGACAAACAGTATGTTTAGTGGTATGCCTGCATATCTAATCAGTACTATTTACACAACCAACTTAATTAAATATATTGACAGGGTCATAAGCTTAACTCTTCATCCCCCAGTAAAATATTTGTTCCTTACATTGATTGGCTTTTATTTGCTTCTGGTTGTTGGATTTAAGGTTGATCCCTGGCTTGCAATAGCTGGATCAATTGGGTTTTCATTTTCTTCCTATTTTTTCATCATTGAAACTGCCGGGCATAATACCAAAGCACATGCACTTGCTTATATGCCTTTTGTATTAACAGGTGTAGTAATGAGTTTTCGGGGAAAGTTAGCCTGGGGAGCGTTACTTACTGCACTCTTCCTGGCTCTCCAGATAATCGCAAATCATCCTCAAATTACTTATTATACCCTTATATTAGTTCTGTTGTTTGGACTGGCTTATTTGATTGATGCTTTTAAGGAGAAAATGCTTCCTTCCTTTTTTAAAACGGTCGGGGTATTATTTCTAGCTGTAATTCTCGCAGTTGGAGTAAACATTACCAGCCTTTTACTGATAAGTGAATACGGGAGAGTTTCTATCCGTGGAAAATCTGAATTGTCTAATGAACAGGGCAATAAAACTTCCGGCCTTGATAAAGATTATATCTTGAATGATTACTCCTATGGAATAGATGAAACTATGAATTTATTTATTCCCAATTTTAAAGGGGGACCGTCAGGTGGGTTTGATTTAGATTCAAAGACCTATGACGAATTAAAGAGAAGCAATGTACAGGGTGCCAAACAGATTGTGCAGTTCTCACCCTTAGCCTATTGGGGGACACAACGTTTTACTGCAGGACCGGTTTATATTGGTGCAGTGGTAATCTTTCTTTTTGTGCTGGGCTTATTTGTTGTAAAGGGACCAAATAAATGGTGGTTGGCTTCAGCAGTTATCTTATCAATAATGTTGGCATGGGGTAAGAATTTTATGTTTTTATCAGACTTGTTTATAAATTACTTTCCTGGTTATAATAAATTCAGAACGGTTTCGATGACCCTGGTAATTGCTGAATTTGCAATGCCACTACTTGGTATTTTGGCTTTGAAAGAGATTTTCGATGGAAAAATTAAGAAGGATCAACTAATTAAGTACCTGAAATATACTTTATACATTGTGGGAGGTGTAGCATTGTTCTTTTCAATGTTTCCTGGAATGTTGCTTGATTTTGTTGGGCCTGTGGATGAACAGTTAACAGCTATGGGCTGGCCTGATCAATTTATCCTTACTGTTCATGAGGACAGAAAAGACCTATTGCAAAGTGACGCCATTCGATCACTGATATTCGTATTACTCACAGGTGGTTTATTGATAGGATTAATATTTGGGAAAATCAAAAATCAGTATTTCATCCTTGGTCTGGGTGTTCTATTGTTGGCTGATTTATGGCCTGTCAATAAGAGGTACATAAACAATGATAATTTTGTTAAAAAGATTGAGGTAAGAGAGCCCTTTAAAGCAAGTTCTGCAGACCTTGCAATATTGCAGGACAAAGACTTAAGCTACCGGGTTTTGAATCTTTCCGTTGATACCTATAATGATGCCAGTACATCGTGGTTTCATAAATCTATAGGAGGGTACCATGGTGCAAAAATAAGGAGGTATCAGGATTTGATTACATTCCATATTAGCCAGAATAATGAACGTGTTTTAAATATGTTAAACACGAAATATATTATTATCCCAAAGCAAGGGGAAGGACCTGTGGCACAATTAAATCCGGGAGCTCTGGGGAATGCCTGGTTTGTTGATCAGTATCGTTTTGTAAACGATCCTAATGAAGAAATTCTGGCACTTGGTGATTTCAACCCGGCAAATGAGGCAATAATTGATAAACGATTTGAAGATTTTGTGAGGGAATTAAATCCTGCTGATAGTTCTTCCTCCCAAATAGGTTTAACTTCCTATGAACCCAATCATCTGGTATATAAAAGTTCTGCAAACTCAGAGAAATTGGCAGTATTTTCAGAGGTTTATTATGAAAAAGGCTGGAATGCCTTTATTGATGGGGAGCCTGCTCCATATTTTAGGGTGAATTATATTCTGAGAGCTATTATGATTCCACCAGGAGAGCATACCATTGAGTTTAAGTTTCATCCAAAAACCTATT
>JASJGS010000190.1:0-7802 GCA_033791445.1 Bacteroidales bacterium
AGTGGAAAGCTTCCATCCGACGAAGAATTTAATCTGAGCTATTTTGAAAATAAGGACTTGTACCAGGTGAAATTGATTCCTATATGGGAAGAGGTTGAAGATATGATCAAATCGATTCAGATTTATCATCCAAAAAAGGACCTGACAGTTGTAAAAGTAGTACTGACAGAATCCAATGGAGACTATACCATTCTATACTTTCAGAACACCATATTGAATGCAGATATTCCCGGTGAGACCTTTCTTGCAAAATATCCTGGAAGTAAAAATTAAGGCTGGGGAATGAATAAATTTGGTTTAAACTAAAAGATTAGATAAAATGATATAAGTGTAATATCATCAACCTGTTTTGAAAAGTACTTATTTAAATATGATATACGAGATTGTAAATAGCTTCAACAGGGTTCTGGTACTTGTTCTGGTATTTATTTTGGTGCTTTCAGGATCGTGTGCGTCTACGAAAAGTGTGGAAAATGGCCAGGAGCCACAGGAGCATATAAAAATATTTGATCAGGGCTTTGAAAAGGCATTATATAAAGCAAGTTTAATCTATAAAAAAAACAACTTAAGTGGCTTGATACTCATCAAGTGGTTTCCGGAGACAGCATCTTACCGCGTGGTTTTTATGTCAGAGGTGGGCTTCAATTATTTTGATTATGAGTTTTTTAAAACCGAAAAGAATAATTTCAAAGTTCATTACAGTGTCGAGATGTTAAAATATGGTGGATTTGTTAAAAAGGTCAGATCAGATTTCTCGTCTCTTTTAATGAGTTATCCTGATGATATAGAGAAAGAATCCAGCATCAACAAGGAATATGGAATCATTACTACAAGATATATGGGTATTGGAGTGAATAGCTATTATTACAGGCCGGTGGAAGAAACCTATATTTCAAGGATAGATATAAAAGGTTTATTTTATACAAAGGCAAGAATTGAGATTTCAGAATACAAAAACTCAGTACCTTCTAAAATTCTAGTGGGGCATACTCCAAAAAATATGGAGATAAATTTAACACAAATAGATAAATATTAAAAGATTGTTAGTTAGTGATATATATAGTGTAATTAAAGTTGAACTTGAGGCAAATAAAGTTGATGCTGAAATAGTTCTTACCCCCGGGCATGAAATCTATAAGGGCCATTTTCCCGGTCAACCCATATTGCCCGGTGTTTTACAGTTGCAACTCGTTCAGGAAATTTTATCGGAGGCCCTGAATAAAAAATTGCGTTTTAAAAGCTCCTTAAACATTAAGTTTCTCTCCATGATTGATCCAGGTCGGGTAAATATTCTTTCCGTGGAGATTGAAATTATTTCTGAAACGGAAGAAGGGTGTAAGATCAGTGCCAGATTACATTCAGGAAATACTGTATTTTTACGTTTTAAGGGAGTTTATACCTTTGAGTAAGTACCGATTCTTAAATGGCTGAAATTTCTACCTATACAAAAATCCTGAAGGATTCGAAAATTTGTGTTGTAGTACCAACATACAACAACAGGAACACCCTACAAGATGTTCTTCATAGATTATTGAATTATACGGATCAGATTATTGTAGTGAACGATGGTTCAACCGATGATACCAGCATAATTTTAGAACAGTTTAGCTCAATTCAGGTTATTTCGCTCGATAGAAACAGGGGAAAGGGCTTTGCACTTAAAACCGGGATTATACAGGCCCTGGCATCAGGATTCAATTATGCTATAAGTATTGACTCTGATGGGCAACATTTTCCGGAAGACCTGCCATCTTTTTTGGATAATTTCTCAAATGATTCCAATACGATTTTAATAGGATCGAGGAATATGGCTCAGGATGGAGTCCCCAGGAAGAGTAGCTTTGGAAATCGATTCTCAAATTTTTGGTTCCATCTCGAAACTGGAATTTCCCTGCCTGATACCCAGTCTGGTTATCGCCTCTACCCAACCCGGATTCTCAAAGAAAAGAAGTTTTATACCAATAAATTTGAATTTGAAATTGAAGTCCTGGTGCGGTCGGCCTGGAATGGATACGATGTTAAACCCGTGCCTATTCGTGTTCAATATTTACCGAAAGGAGAAAGAGTATCTCATTTTAGGCCATTTACAGATTTCCTGCGTATTAGCCTGCTCAATACAGTTTTAGTTTTAATTACTTTTTTATATATAAAACCGCGTAATCTAATACGATATCTTCGAAATACAGACTTCAAAAAAGTTTTAAAAGATCTTGTCCTGGATCATAATGAAACCAAATTTAAAGTATCTGCGGCCGTGGGATTTGGAGTTTTTATGGGACTAACACCTATCTGGGGATTTCAAATGTTGGTAGCGGTATTCCTGGCTCACATTTTTCGTTTGAATAAAACAATTGTTTTGATCGCTTCTAACATCAGCATTCCCCCTATGATCCCATTCATCCTTTTTCTTAGTTATCTTACAGGAGGGATGATTTTAAATATAAGTCTTCCACAAAGTCTGGAAACTTTTGTCCAGTTAAAAACAACTTTTCTGGCCGGAGACTTTTATGAATCCTTTCGTCAACTGGGCTACAGCATACTTCAATATGTGATTGGAAGCCTCGCTTTTGGTTTGGTTTGTGGAAGCATAGCCGGGCTAATAGCTTATTTGGTGGTTGCATTGTTTGAATCAAGGAAAGAGAATTGAGAATGGGAAAGCTGCTGGTACATATTTATGAATTTGTTAAGAAGCATCAGGCTTTTTCCATCATTGCCCTTTTCCTGGTTCTCGCAGCCAGCATATATTTTATTTCCCGGATAAAACTGGTTGAAAACATATACAAAATTTTGCCGGAGAGTAAGAAAATCAACAATATGAACTTTGTATTAAGCAATTCGAAGTTCATGGATAAGCTCATATTGCATATTCAATTTGATTCCACTGAGAAACAACCTAATGCCGACCTTTTGGCCAGGTATTCCCATGATATGATTGATTCGCTTGAGAAAAGCTTTGTACCTGAATATATTAAGGCAATAAATTCAGGGATGGAAGAGTCAAAAATGTCAGAGATGTACGATATTATCTTTGAGAATCTTCCTTTATTTCTCTCCGAAGAAGATTATCCCAAAATGGATTCCCTGATACAAAGGCAAAACGTTTCGAAAACAATTGAGAATGCCTATAAGACACTGGTTTCTCCCATTGGATTGGGTGCGAAAAAATACCTGAAAAAAGATCCATTTAATTTGGCCTTCCTGGCACTGGATAAGTTCAGAAATTTCCAGACAAAGGATGGTTTTGAATTGTATTCTAATCTGGTCATAACTAAAGACCACAGGAGTGTGCTGGTTTTTATTGATCTTTCAAACCCAAACAGTATTTCACACAACCAGGAGTTCTTCAAGAGACTCAATGAAATAATTGCAAGCCTTGAAAGTGATCAGTATAATAACCTTGATGTGGAGTATTTCGGATCCGCTGTGGTGGCTGCCGGAAACTCCAGTAGAATTAAAAAGGATGTATTCCGGACAGTTACCGCTGCATTAATCATTTTAATTCTTTTTATCAGCCTGTTTTTTAGAAGGAAGAGAGCCTTTATTGTAATTACATTACCGGTTTTATTTGGCGCTCTTGTGGCCATTGGATTGATTTCTCTTTTCAAATCTGAGGTTTCAGCCATTTCACTGGGTATTGGGTCAATTATATTGGGTATATCAGTTGATTATGCTCTACACTTGTATTCTCATTACCGAAAGAATTCATCGGTTGAAAGGGCCCTGAAAGATCTGACAACTCCTATTTTAATCAGCAGCCTTACTACGGTTGTGGCTTTCCTGTCCCTTTACTTTATCCCATCAAAGGCACTCAATGACCTGGGCCTGGTAGCGGCCTTAAGTGTTTTTTCTGCGGCTGTTTTCACATTGCTCGTTTTGCCTCATCTTATTAAGAGCAAAAATGCTGTCCCGGAAAAGGAATATTCAAATACCGTATTGGACAAAATTGCACGCTATGATTTCTCAAAGAATAAGTGGTTGGTTCTGATCATTTTGTTCGTCTCGCTTGCATTTATTTTTACCTCCCGAGGAGTTCAGTTTGAATCTGATATGTCATCCAGCAATTATATGAGTCCGGATTTGAAGGTTACAGAAACCAGGCTAAACCAGATATCCGGAGTTTCAGAAAAATCGGTATATCTGGTATCCATTGGAGAGGACCTGGATGAGGTTCTTGTAAGAAATGAGAGTCATTTAATAAAGCTTGATCGTCTTGAAAAGGCCGGCGTCATAAATAGCGATACGGATATAAGTAGAATTTTACCTTCGAAAGAAAAGCAACAAAAACGGATCCGTCGATGGAATAAATTTTGGGAAACGAGATCCGGATCACTGCAGGAGGCAATGATAAAAGAAGGAAGTAAATCTCATTTCAGGGCCAATGCATTTTCTGAATTTTATGGATTAATTCATACGGAATACAGTCCGGTAAATTTCCAGGATATTCCAATTATTCAGGAGTTATTCCTTGATAATTTTTTCATCCAGACCGATACCCTGTCAGCGCTTGTAAATGTATTGGATGTCAATAAAAGTGAATCGCCGGCTGTGTATTCTGCCTTTGAATCCTCCGCGAACATTTGGATTTTCGACAGGCAAATGATAACAGAGGAGCTGGTTCGCATATTGAGTGATAACTTTAAGAACCTGGTACCCATTTTATTTTTGCTGGTATTTATCATTTTACTGATTTCCTTTGGCAGAATAGAGCTCAGCATTCTGGCCATCCTGCCAATTGCAACAAGCTGGTTATGGACTGTTGGGATTATGGGCTTGCTCGGTATAAAATTTAATATTTTCAATATTATTGTCTTAAGCTTTATCCTGGGCCTGGGGATAGATTACAGCATCTTTATAATCAAAGGCCTTACGGGTGATTATAAGTATGGGAGATCAGATCTAGATGCCTATAAAGTATCAATCCTACTATCAGTTATAACCACATTATTGGGTATTGGTGTATTGATTTTTGCCCAACACCCGGCCCTGAAATCTGTGGCGACCGTTTCTATCATTGGGATCCTATCTGTCTTCATTCTTACCTTCACCTTTCCACCTCTAATCTTTCGATGGATGGTTGAGTATAGAAAGGGCTTACGAAAATGGCCGATCACACTTTTTGACTTAACGGCTTCCCTCATCGCTTTATTCATATTTGTGGCCGGCTCAGGCCTGCTCACACTTTTAAGCATTGTTCTCAGGATCCTTCCATTGAATAAAGAGAAGGAAAAACTCCTATTCCATTATGTTTTGATGTACCTGGCCCGGGTAATACTCTACCAGAACCCATCTTCAAGGAAGGAAATCATCAACCAGGGGATGGAAGATTTTAAAAAGCCTTCTGTAATTATTGCAAACCATCAATCACCTATTGACCTGATGCTGATATTGCTACTTTATCCGAAAATATTAATCCTTACAAACGAAAAGCAATGGAATAAAAAGCTGTACGGTGCCTTTCTTAAATACGCCGACTTTATACCTGCCGATATGGAATGGGAATCCTTATTGGAAAAAGCCAGACAAAAAGTGGATGAAGGCTATTCCATAATGATATTCCCGGAGGGAACTCGTTCGGAAACAGGTAAAATTAAACGCTTCCACAAAGGAGCATTCTACCTGGCAAATGAACTTGGGATTGAGCTACTCCCGGTGGTTATTCATGGAGTCAATCAGGTTCTAAGTAAGAATGAATTTTATTTAAAAAGAGGAACCATGACTATCCTGATTCTTCCCAGAATTGACTTAGCAACAGGGGATTATGGAATGGATGTAAGGCAGCAGGCAAAAAATGTTTTGAGCTATTTCAGAATTGAGTATGAGGCCTTACGGAAAAAGGTTGAAACACCGGCTTATTGCAAAAAACCGGTAATTGAGAATTATATTTACAAAGGGCCCATTTTGGAATGGTATCTGAAAGTAAAAGTAAAATTGGAGGATAATTATGATCTTTATAATGAGTTAATACCGGACAATTGTATAATTACTGATCTTGGCTGTGGCTATGGGTTTTTGCCATATCTGTTAAACAGAGTCTCTCCCAAAAGGCAGATTCTGGCAATTGATTACGATGAGGACAAGATAGAAATAGCCCGGAATTGTGCCATTAAAAATGAAAATATTATTTTTATACATGAAGATATTAATGAATATAGTTTATCAACTTCCGATGTTTTTATTTTGAATGATGTGTTACATTATATGCCGGTTGATCAACAAATAGAAATCATCAATAGATGTATATTGAAACTGAATAGTTCAGGAATGATCCTTATCAGGGATGCGGACAGGGACCTTGCCAAAAAACACTGGGCAACCCGCTTAACGGAACTTTTTTCTACGGGTACCGGGTTTAACAAAACAACACATAAGCTTCATTTTGTCTCCAGGAAAGTGATAGAAGATATTGCATCCAATAATAAACTAAAACTTGAACTTATACCCTCTTCAAAATTGACATCCAACGTATTATATATTTTGAGAAAATAATCACATTGCTTTGAAAGAAAAATACGACATAGTAATAATTGGGAGTGGGCTGGGAGGTTTGCTGTGTGGACTTATGCTTAGTCGGGATGGATATAAAGTCTGTATTCTTGAGAAAAATGAACAGCCGGGTGGCTCTTTGCAAACGTTCCGAAGGAAGAATTGTGAATTCGAAACCGGGATGCACTACATCGGAAGTCTGGATGAGGGGCAGGTAATGAATCAGTTTTTTAAGTACTTTAATATTTTGGATGATTTGAAAGTAAAAAGGCTGGATGAAGATGGCTTTGATATCCTGAATATAGGTGGGAAAGAGTATAAATATGCCATGGGCTATGAGCCCTTTCAAAATCAGCTTAATGCTTATTTCCCTGCCGAGAAGGAGCCCATATCAAATTATATTCAAACTCTCAAAAAAGTATCTGATTCAGCGCCACTTTATAATCTCCGGGTACCTGACCTGTCAAATCTAAAAATCAATGAATATCTAAGTATCAATGCCTATGATTATATAAAATCTCTTACTTCCAACATCGATCTACAAAATGTACTGGCAGGGTTGAATTTTAATTATGCAGGTAGCTCAAAGAATACACCACTTTATGTTCATGCCCTAATCAACAATTACTTTATAAAAAGTGCATATCGATTTATTGGTGGGAGTGACCAGGTTTCAAAGCTCCTGGAAAAACAAATTTGGGCAAATGGAGGAACAATTATAACTGGTTTTGAGGCCAAGGAACTTGTCTTCAAGGATAAAAAGCTGGTTGCGGTAGAAGATACAAAAGGGGAAAGGATGTATGCCAATTCCTTCATTTCCAATATGCACCCATCACAAATCTTAGGAATGATTGAACCTGGGAAGGTAAGGCCCTCTTATGCTAAAAGGATTCATTCTTTGGAAAATACCATTTCTTCTTTTACACTGCATTTAAGCTTGAAAAAAGATACCTTTAAATACCGAAATGCGAATTACCTTTATTTCAGGAGAAACAATGTTTGGACCATCGATTCTTACGATGAGAAAACCTGGCCGGAGAATTACTTTTTTTTCTTCCCCGTTCAATCGGAAGACATGAAGTATGCAAATTGTGCAAGTGTATTAAGCTATATGAAATTTGATGAGCTAAAAAGATGGGAAAATACCACCGAGGGCAACAGAGGTGACGATTACAATGAGTGGAAAAAAGGAAAGGCTGAAAAACTTTTAGCCCTGGTTTACAAACAATTTCCTGAACTTAAAGGCAACATACAGGAGTATTATGCATCAACTCCTTTAACTTATCGTGACCATTTAGGTACTCCGGAAGGTTCGATGT